>NZ_JBEXJK010000004.1:0-59908 GCF_040609095.1 Kitasatospora sp. NPDC004799 | reverse complement strand
CCTCCCGCTTAACCCGGACGGGCACCACCAGGTCACCCGCCAGACCACCACCACCGCCCCGGGCCACCCCGGGGTGCCGGCCCGCGTGGCCGGCCGCGACAGCGGCCGCCCGCCCGCCCACCGCGCCCCGGCCGCCCCCGTGGTGCACACCGACGCGGTGCCCGCCGACGCACCCCGCCCCGACGGCCACGACCACGGCGCGCTGCGCGCCGCACTCGCCGCCGGCACCGACGACCGGATCATCTACGACCTCGACGGCATCGGCCGCCAGTACGCCGCGCTCCTCGCCGAACTGCCCGGCGTGGCCGTCCGGTTCGCGATGAAGGCGTGCCCGGTGGACGAGGTGCTGGACCACCTCGCCGGGCTCGGCTCCGGCTTCGACGCGGCCAGTCCGGCGGAGATCGCCCAGGCGCTGCGCACCGGCGTGCCGCCCGAGCTGGTCCACTACGGCAACACGGTCAAGTCCGACCGCAACATCGCCGAGGCCCACCGGCTGGGCGTGCGGGACTTCGCCACCGACAGCCTGGAGGACGTCGCGGCGATCGCCGAGCACGCCCCCGGAGCACGGGTGTTCTGCCGGATCGCGACCACCGGGGAGGGCGCGCTGTGGGGCCTGAGCCACAAGTTCGGCTGCTCGCCCGAGGACGCGCTGCGGGTGCTCGGCGAAGCCCGTACCGCCGGGCTCGTGCCGTCCGGCCTGTCCGTGCACGTCGGCTCGCAGCAGATGACCGCCGAGGCCTGGGGCGCCGCGATCGACTCGCTGGCCGCCGTGCTGGAGGCGCTCAACTGGCGCGGCATCACCCCGACCCGGATCAACCTCGGCGGCGGCCTGCCCGCGCTCGGCGTCCTCGACCGGAGCGGGCGCCCGCTGGACCCGCCGCTGGACAAGATGTTCGCGGTGATCCGCGAGGGCATGGAACGGCTGAACGCCGTCAACGGCGCACCGCTGGAGTTCCTGCTGGAGCCCGGGCGCCACCTGGTCGCCGACCACGGCGCGATCCGCGCCCACGTCTCCCGGCTCACCTCCCGCCACCGCCTCGACGGCGCCCGGGAGGACTGGCTCTACCTCAGCTGCGGCAAGTTCAACGGCCTGTACGAGATGGACCAGCTCCAGTACCGGCTGGAGTTCCCCACCCACCCCGGCGGGCAGTTCGTCAACGCCGTGGTGGCCGGCCCGACCTGCGACAGCGACGACGCTTACGCCCAGGACGGCGGCCGGGTGCGCGTCCCGCGCGCGATCGGCTCCGGCGACCCGGTCTGGATCCACTCCTGCGGCGCGTACGCCACGGCCTACGCCACCCGCGGGTTCAACGGCTTCGCCCCGCTGCCGCACACCTGCATCGGCGGGCGCCGCGACGGAGGAAGCGCATGAACGAGGACCGCATCCGGCTGCTCCGGGAGGAGGACTGGGACGCCGTGGTCGCGCTGGAGGAGCGCGCCTACGCCGCCAGCGGGCTGTCCGAGGGCCGCGAGGCGCTCCGGTCCCGGCACCGCGCCTCGCCGGACACCTGCTTCGTGCTGGAGCACCGGGGCGGCGTCGGCGGCTACCTGCTCGCCCTGCCGTACCCGCTGTTCCGCTGCCCGGACCTCAGCCGCAGCGAGGACGGGAGCGGCGCAGGTGGGAGCGGCGCGGGCGGGACCAGCGAGGACGGTACCGGCCCGGGAGGGCGGCCGACCAACATGCACGCGCACGACCTGGTGATCTCCGAGGAGCTGCGCGGCCGGGGCCTGTCCCAGCGGATGCTGCGGCACCTGGAGGAGACCGCCCGGGCGGCCGGCTACCGGACCGCCTCGCTGGTCGCCGTCCGCGGCTCGCACGTGCTGTGGACCCCGCTGGGCTACCGCGCCCGGCCCGAGATCGAGCTGCCCGAGAGCTATGGCTCCCGGGCGGTCTACATGGCGATGCCGCTGGACCCCGTCCCGGTCCGGCCGCCGCTGCCGCACGCCACCGACCCGGCCGCCGGGCCGCGTTCCACCGACCCGGTTCCCGGGCCGCCCTCCAGAGCCGAAGTGGGCTGATACCGATGTCCCCCGTTCGCGACGACTTCCGTCGGTCCCAAGTGGCCATCGGCGCACTGTTCTTCGTCCTCGGATTCCAGTACGCGACCTGGGTCTCCCGGGTGCCCGCGCTCAAGGCCAGGCTCGACCTGGGCGAGGCCCAGATCGGCCTGCTGCTGATGACCTGCGGAATCGGTGCGGCGGTGTCCTTCCCCCTGGTCGCGGTGCTGACCCGGCGGCTCGGCTCCCGCCCGCTCTCGGTGCTGTCCGCGCTGGCCCTCGGCGTGATCCTGCTCGCGCTGTCGGTGGTGCCCAACTACCCGGTGACGCTGCTGGTGCTGTTCCTCGACGGCGTCGCGGTGGGCTGCCTGAACGTCGCGATGAACGCCCAGGGCGCCGCGCTGGAGGCCCGTTTCGAGCGGACCACGATGTCCCGGCTGCACGCCACCTTCAGCGCCGGCTCGCTGCTCGCCGCGCTGCTGGCCTCGGGCGTCACCTCCGTCACCGGCTCCCTGGCGGTGCACTTCGGGCTGGCCGCCGCGCTGCTCGCGGTGCTGGTCCTGGCCGCCCGGCCCGGGCTGCTGGCGGACGGCCCGGCCGAAGCCGCCGAACCGGCGGCGGAGCAGGGGGAGAAGCGGCGCCGCGGCTTCGTGCTGCCGACCGTCGCGACCCTCTGGATGGGCCTGGCGATGGTGTTCGGCACCGTCACCGAGGGCGCCATGAACGACTGGTCGGCGCTCTACCTCAAGGACTACGTGCAGGCCGGCGCCGGGCTCGCCCCGATGGGCATCGCGGTGGTCTCGGTGATGATGGTCTGCGCCCGGATCTTCGCGGACGGCTGGCGCACCCGCTTCGGCGACGGCCGGATCGTGCGCGTCGGCAGCCTGCTGGCCGGCGCCGGGCTCGCCCTCGCCCTGGCGGTCGGCGGCGTCGTCCCGACCCTGCTCGGCTTCGCCTGCGTCGGCCTCGGCGTGGCCGCGGTGACCCCGTGCGTCTACGTCGCCGCCGCCCGGCAGGGCGCCGACGCGCTCTCGCTGGTCGCGGCCATGGGCACCACCGGCCTGCTGGCCGGCCCCGCCGTGATCGGCTTCATCGCCGGCGCCACCAGCCTGCTCTGGGGCATGGCCGCCGTCGCGGCCTCGGCCGCCGTGGTCGCGCTCTGCGCCACCCGGATCAGCTGGCCCGGCCAGGAGGCCCCCGCCGCCCCCGCCGAGGCACAGCTCGCCGCCGACCCGACCTGACGCCCCCCGTACGCTCGCCCGGGACCTCGCGCACCCCCGTCGCGGAGGTCCCGGGCGTGTCCGGCGCGGGAGGCCGGCCCCCGTCAGGTCCCGGCGGGTACCTCCGCCCCGCCGGTCGCGATGTGGTGCAGGAGCTTGGCGCGCAGCGCGGTGAGCCGGGCGATCTCGGCGTCCAGCGCGGCCAGCCGGGCGTGGACCACGGGCGCGAAGGTGTCGGGCCCGGGGGACTCGGAGCAGCGGTGCGGCGGCTCCTCGCCGAGCAGGTCGAGGCGGTGCGCCCGGCTGGCCAGGTCGTCCACCGTCAGCCCCACGGCCAGGAGTTGGCGGATCACCCGGACCCGGGCGACCTCGGCCGGGCCGTACTCGCGCTGACCGGAGGCGGAGCGGGCCGGCGGGTGCAGGAGCCCGCGCTGCTCGTAGAAGCGCAGCGCCCTGGGTGTGGTGCCCGCCGCCGCTGCCGCGTCCCCGATCCGCATGCCCGCTCCCTGGTCGTCAGAGTTCCACGATGGTGGTCCCGAAGGTGTCCCCGGTGAACAGTTCCGTCAACGCCGCGGGGGCCCGGTCGATGCCCGGAACCGACGTCAGCGGAAGGGTGATCTCGCCGGCGCGCAGCCAGCCGGCCAGGCGCTCGCGCCACTCGGCCTCCAGGTCCGGGTGGTCGAACCCGGAGAAGCCGCGCAGGGTCAGGCCGTGGGTGATCACCCGGAAGCCGTCGATCACGGCCGGGGCGTCGCCGCCCGGGCGCTCCGGATCGAGCTGGCCGGCCAGCGCGCCGACCAGGGCGAACCGGGCACCGCGCCGGGCCGTGTCCACGGCGGCGGTCAGCTGCTCGCCGCCGACCAGGTCCAGCACGACGTCCAGCCCGTCCGGCGCGGCCTCGGCCAGCTGCTCGGCGAACGGCCGCCCACCGGGCACCAGCACGGTGTCGTAGCCGAGTTCGGCGGTCAGCCGCTTCGCCTTGGCGGGCGAGCGGGTGGTGCCGATCACCCGGGAGGCGCCGAGCAGCCGGGCGACCTGCCCGGCCACCGTGCCGACCGAGGCCGACGCGCCCGTCACCAGCACCACGTCGCCCGGGCGCAGCCCGGCGGTGCGGGTCAGGGCGCCGTAGGCGGAGGAGGCGGAGGAGACCAGCACGACCGGATCGGGGAAGTCCGCCGGGACGGCGGTGAACCGGGCGGCCTCGGCGACCGCGTGGTCCCGCCAGCCGGCGAGGTGGGTGACCAGGTCGCCGGGGCGCAGCGGCCCGTCCGCGGGGGCGGCCAGCACCTCGCCGAGGGCCGGCCCGAACATCGCGTCCCCCGGCCGGATGTGCGGCAACTGCGGGCCGGAGGCGCCACCGCCGATCAGGGTGCGCAGCGCGGCGAAGACCAGGAAGGCCCGGTTGCGGACGAGCACCTCCCCGGGGCCGGGCGCCGGCAGCGGCTCCTCGGCCACGGTGAAGTCACCGGGGGTGGGCAGCCCGGACGGTGCGGCGGTCAGCCGGACGACGCGGGCGGTGGTGGGCAGGGCCATGGCGGCGCTCCTCGGAGAAGAGGGGGAGGGCGGCGGCCGGTGCCGCCGCGCGGTGCCCGGACGCTAACCCCTGACCCGTGCGTCAGGGGCAAGCGGCTCTGGTGCGAGGGTGTCTGACGGGGCGTGCGGGAAGCGGGTCTTCTAGAGTCACGCGTGGTACGGATGTGCGAGTGCGGTGCGTCCGTACGACCATGAGCCGCAGTGAGCGCAGTGATCCGCAGTGAGAGGAAACGAGCAGGATGACCGAGCAGGCCCCCGAGCCCTTCGAGCCCGTCGACGAGGACTGGCAGACCGCGCTGGCGATCGTCGCCCACCCCGACGACATGGAGTACGGCGGGGCCGCGGCCGTCGCCCGCTGGACCTCGCAGGGCAAGAAGGTCGTCTACGTGATGGTCACCAGCGGCGAGGCCGGCATCGACTCGCTCGACCCGGCCGAGTGCGGGCCGCTGCGCGAGGCCGAGCAGCTCGCCTCGGCACGCGTGGTCGGCGTCGACACCGTGGAGTTCCTCGGCCACCCGGACGGCGTGGTGGAGTACGGGCTGCCGCTGCGCCGGGACATCGCCAGAGCGGTGCGCCGGCACCGGCCGGACATCGTGATCACCAGCAACTTCCGGGAGACCTACGGCGGGGTGTTCCTCAACCAGGCCGACCACATCGCGGTCGGCCGGGCCACCCTGGACGGGGTCAGGGACGCCGGGAACCGCTGGGTGTTCCGCGAGCTGCTGGCCGAGGGCCACGAGCCGTGGAACGGCGTGCGGCAGATCTGGGCGGCGGCCTCGCCGGAGGCGAAGCACGCGGTGGACACCACCGAGCACTTCGACCGGGGCGTCGCCTCGCTGGAGGAGCACAGGGCGTACCTGGCGGGGTTGGGCGGGGCGATGGCGGAGCCGCGGGAGTTCCTGGAGGGCTTCGGCCGGGGCGCGGGCAGCCGGCTGGGGACGCGCTTCGCGGTGCCGTTCGAGGTGTTCCCGCTGAGCTGATCCGCTTCGGGCTGCCCCCTTGGGCTACTCGGGCCCGGCGCCGCCGTCCTCGCCCGCGCGGCGCCGGCGCCGGTACCGCAGCACCTGCCGGAGCAGGAGGGCGGCGACCAGCAGGCCCAGCCCGACCGCGAACCAGACCTGGTAGCGCAGCGCCGTGCGGTAGACGGTCCCGATGTTGGCGCCGGCGAGGTAGCCGAAGGTGCCCCAGACCGCCGTCCACAGCACCGCGCCCAGCAGGTTGTACGGCAGGAACCGGCGCCAGGGCATCCCGGTCGTCCCGGCGATGATCCCGTTGTACTGCCGCAGCCCGTCCACGAAGCGGGCGACCGTGACCACCTTGCCGCCGTGCCGGGCGAAGAAGCCGTCCGCGCGCTCCATCCGGGCCGGGGTGAGCAGCACGTAGCGGCCCCAGCGGTGGACGAAGGCGCGCCCGCCGGTGCGGCCGATCAGGTAGCCCAGCGCGTTGCCGAGCGCGGCGGCGCCGGCCGCGATCAGCAGCACGGCGGCGAAGTCCAGGTGCCCGGCACCGGCGTACACCGAGGCCAGCACCAGGACGGTCTGCCCGGGCACCGGGATGCCGCAGTTGTCCAGCAGCACGAGCAGCGCCACCGCGAGGTACCCGTAGTGGTCCAGCAGTGGCGCGAGCCCGGCGAGTGCCCCGGGCAGCGGGGGTGTGGGGGCGGACACCGCTCCTCACCACCTCGCGCGGGGGGGTGCGCGGGGCGGTGGGGGTGTGGGTCAGCGCTCCACCTGGCGCCTGTCGATGTTGCAGTCTGGGCCGGGGTAGACCAGACCCTCGTGGCCGTCCTCGAAGCGGACCACGTACGGCGGTTCGCCGTCGATGCCGCGCACCTCGATGATCTCGCCCTTCTGGTCCACCATGCCCACCGACCTGCTGTGGATGTGGAGCTGGTCACCTACCGCTGCGTGCATGGTCTGCTCCTCGGGTCGTGCGTGCCGGCCGCTGCCACGACCGTTCCGCTATCCACTGTGCTGCGGGCGCGGCGGGCTCGCAACGCCTCGGGCGGGCGGGCCGCCCGGGCTCCGCGGGGGCCGGGGGTCAGCGGGCGGAGGGCTGTTGCGCGAGGTAGCCGCGGACCAACCGCTTGCACTCGGCGATCAGGGCAGGGTCGCCGTCCGGGGCCTCCCGGAAGGCGAGTTTGAGCACCGCGTCGGCGGCCTCCAGGGCCACCCGCAGGGTCACGATGGCGGTCGGGCCGCCGGCCCGGAACAGTTCGCCGCCGAGCGCCTGGAGCCGCAGCGCGACGGCGGTGTTGTTGTCCACGCCGGCGTCCAGCAGGTGCCGGTCGTCCCGGACGCCGGTGGGGACGGCCGGGCCGGCCAGCCCGAAGTCCAGCTGGCCGAAGCCCGGCACCGCGCGCTTCATCGCCACGAACTCCTCCACCGCGAGGTCGGTGAAGACGGCGGGGTCGAGCGGTGCGGCGGCGGCCAGCCGGGCGTCCAGGCGCTGGAGGTAGTGGTCGAGGTTGCGGGTGGCGAGCGCGGCCAGCAGGTCCTCCTTGCCGGCGAAGAACTGGTAGAGGGTGCCGATCGGCACCCGGGCGCGCTGGGCGACCTCCTTGGTGGTGAGCGCGGTCGCCCCGACCTCGTCCAGCAGCCCGGCGCAGGCGTCCAGGATGCGGCCGTACCGCTCCAGGCTGCGCTGCTGGACCGGGCGGCGCCTGACCGGTCCGGCCGACTGCTGACTCCTGGCTCCCGCGTTCATGACCTCACTGTGCCGCATCCGCAGTTGCGGCGGCGAATCCCCGGGGCGCTCGCGGCCCGGCGTTCCCCCGTGGGGCGGGAGTCGCGCGGAGGCCGGAGCTGAACGGCACGGTGGCGGGAAGGCGTCCACGGGTCGGCATCGGCCTTGTCGTGGACGCGAGGACGGGTTCATACTCCTGGGGCGTACTACCTTGCGTGATCGTCGCGTGCCTCTTCGTGGTGATCGCGGTCCAGCCGGGGCGCCCGGACCCACCGGAACCGTCTGAGGAGCACTGCCGTGGAGATCGTCACCGCCGTCGGCCACCCCGAGGTGCGCGAGGCCTACCTGCGGGACCACCCGCTGGGGCGGACCCACGAGGCGAACAGCAACGGGTACGCCGTGGAGAACCTCGGGCGGGCCGGGCGGATCCCCGGCGGCTGGTGGCGGGTCCGGCTCTCCCGGGCGGACGTGCTGGGCGTCGTGCTGCCCTGGCACCTCAGCGAGGGCGGGGAGCTCGAACTGGTACCGCGCTCCGGCTCGACGGTGGCCGAGGCGGCGGACCGGATCCGGGCCGGCGGGGCGGCCTGGGGCGCCGCCAACCCGGTCTGCGCGGCGAAGCTGCGGCTGCTGCGGTGGGCCCCGTTCACGCCGCTGTTCCTCAGTACCGCCCCGGTCGACCATCCCGACTACGAGGAGCTGAAGGAGCGGTCGGGGCTGATCCACCTCGACGGCCTGCACCGCATGCTGGCCTGGGAGTTGGCCGGACGGCTGCCCGAGCGGGCGCTGCTGGACGGCTACCTGGTGGGTGACCCGGGGGCGGTCGGCGGGCCGACAGGGAGGAGAGGGCCATGGGTGCGGTGACCGAGATCGGCTGGAGCAGCCTGGAGTTGGACGCCCGGCGGGAGCTCTGGTCGCTCCCGCTGGGGGAGCGGGACCGGCGGCTGCTACGGGCCGACGCCCGGGCCGGGCGGTGGGAATCCGGCGTGGAAGTGCGGGACCGGCTGGGGGAGTTCGCCCGGAACGCCGTCGACTCGGTCGGCGTCACCCAGGTGCGCGGCCTGGTGGACCCGGCCCGCCCGGAGCGGGAGGCCACGGAGGTGCTCTCGTTCCTGCTGCGGGACTTCGGCCGGATCGTCCCGCAGAACGGGCGCGGCGACCTCGTCGCGGTGCTGCGCGACCAGGGCGGCGACGGCGGCACCGAACTCGGCCTCCACTGCGACACCTGCGACCTGCTCGTCCTGCTCTGCCTCCGGCCCGCCTTCGACGGCGGCGGACTGACCAGGCTGGCGAGCGCCCGGCACGTGCACGACCTGATCCAGCGGGAGCGGCCGGACGCGCTGGCCACGCTCCGCGAGGACTGGACCTTCGACCGCAGCGGACGGCCCGGCCCGCAGGTGGTCGTCACCCCGATCCTGTACGACCGCAAGGACGGGACGGTCGGCTGCTACTACCAGACCCGTACCGTCCGCTCGTCCCCCGACCGTGGCGGACCGGAGTTGACGGACCGTCAGTGGGAGGCGCTCGGGGTGCTGGACGAGGTGCTTTACCGCCCGGAGACCGCCTTCGGGCTGTCGATGGCCGCCGGTGACCTGCTGATCGTCCGCAACAGCCGGGTGCTGCACGGGCGTTCGCCGTTCGTCGACGAGCCCGGGCCGTACGCCCGGCGGATGCTGCGGGTCTGGGTGAACGAGGGGGAGGAGTGGGCGCGGTGAGGACGCCGGGCGGTGGGTGCGGCGGCGCTGCCGCACCCACCCCGGTGGTGCCACGGGGGCGGTCGGCCGACTCGGCGATTCAGCGATTCAGCGACTCGGCGACTTGGTCGACTCAGTTGACGAAGACCGCCGGGCTGCCCGCCTGGCTGGTGTCGGCGAGCGGTCCGAACGTCGCGGAGAAGTAGCCGTCGGCCGGGCAGAGCGACGAGCCGCCGCTCTTGGCGAAGTGCTCGGTGCGGAAGGCCAGGCTGTGGGCGGCGTTGTCGGCGCTGCCCGTGAACGCGCCGCTCAGCTGGTAGGAACAGGTGAGGGTGCCGAACCAGCTGTCCAGCACGGCGGTGGCCTGGATCGTCCCGGCGGAGCCGCCGGTGAGGGCGACCGGCAGGCCGGGCGCGTCGGAGACGGTGAGGCCGTACGGCAGGTTGCCGACCGTCAGGCTGCGCACCGAGGTGACCCCGGTGACGTTGGCGGTGCACGAGCCGAAGGTCAGCCCGGTCAGGGAGGCGGTCGCGCTGCCCGGCGCCGCCGGGTTGCTCAGCACCGAGGCCGAGAGCTTCGACGTCGCGCAGGTGACGCCGGTGGTGCTGGTCGCGGTCGAGTAGAAGGTCGCCTTGGTGCCTGCGGCGAGCGGCGCGGCGAGCGCGTCGCCCACGGCGACGGCGGCACCGCCCGCGCTCCCGGCGGTGAGCACCGGGCCGGCGGCGAGCGGTGCGGGCGACGCGGAGGCGGGGGCGGCGGCGAAGGCGAGCGCGCCGGCCGCGCAGACGGCGGCGACGGTGGTGGTGGCGGAGGGGCGGCGGCTGAAGCGCATGGGGAAAACCTCTTCCTCGGTGAGGGGGCGAGAAGGCGTCCTCTCGCGGGCTCCCGGGCGGTGGGGACCGGGGAGCGCGCGGCGTTTCCGGGTCCACAGGGTCCAGCCGTGACCGTGCGTCGTCAAGGCGCTGGGCGGAACTTGCTGACTTTTCGTCAACAAGCCGAGCGACGCGACCGGCCGTCGGGGTCTTCCCTTCGTCCGCCCGGAACTGCAGGGTGGGGGACGCGGACTGTCGGACGGGGTGGGTGGATTGGGCGATCAGCACGAGACGCACAACAGGATCAGCCAGAGCACCATCCACGGCAACGTGTTCATGGGCGGCGTGCTCTCGCTGATGGGGGGCCGGAGGCCGCGACCGCGCCTGCTGGTCGCCGTGCTGTGCGCCCTGGCGCTGCTGGGCGCCGGTACGACGTACTGGGCGCTGACCGCGACGGACGGCGGCAAGGGGCCGGAGCTCGGCGCCCGCTACGACCCCGAGCACGGTGACGCCGCCACGACCGCGGTCGTCCCCCGGGTGGTGAAGCCGACCGAGCTGCCCGCCGTCACCGGCTGCGGCGCCGCGCGGACCTGGTCGCACGCGCAGGGCGGGACGGACGTGGGCGCGTCGCCGCTCTCGGTCTCGATGGTCGGCAACGGCCACACCGTGGCGATCGAGCAGGTGCGGGCGACCGTCGTGGGCGAGCCCCGCGACCCGCTGCCCGGCACGGTCGTGAACTGCACCGGGCAGGGCGAGGGCAAGAAGATCGACATGGGCGTCGACCTGGACTCCCCGAACCCGGTCGCGCTGATCGGGGCCGCCGGGCCGGTCTCGTTCGCGCCGTACTTCACCGACAAGTACCTCTACCTGGAGGCGGGGAAGCCCGAGGTCGTCAGCCTCACCGTGCTCGCCGCCCGGCACAGCTACGACTACGTGCTCACCGTCGAGGGCACGCTCGACGGCAAGCACCACACCTGGACGCTGAAGGACGGCGACCGCCCGTTCCGGATCTCCGGGGTGCGGACCGAACGGGGCACCGAGCTGTCGACCTACGGCAGGGGCTGGGAGACCGACTACGGGACGGGCTCCGGCGAGCGCATCCGGTGCAACCCCTGCTACGACCAGGACCAGGAGGAGATCCCGGGCACCGCGGTCGCGGTCGCCCCGGCCGGCTACACCTTCGCCTCCGCGTCGGGGGCCGAACAGACCTGGCCGCCGGCCCCGCCGAAGGACCGGCCGGCCGTGCCGACGCCGCCGCCGGCGGTCGACGAGCACGACGCGGAGTCCGTGGCGACCGGCTGGGCGGTCACCTCGGGCAGCTTCGACACCGCTCGGGGAGACACCGCTCCGGCGGCCGTCCTGGGCCGGGTCCGCCGGTATCTGACGCCCCAACTGGCAGCCGCCGGGGGTGGGTTGAACGCCTGCGCGGTGGACGCCCCGGCCTGGCCCGCCGAGGTGACGGCGCGCCGGGGCTGGTCGGTGGTCATGCGGACGACGGCGCGGCCGGTGGAGGGCGAGGGCCACCGCGATTCGGGCTACCTCACCGGTGAGGTGGTCGAGTTGGAGGTCCCGGTCGACTGCGTCTACGTCGCGGAGGGCGGCTGGTACCAGTGGCCCCGGCCGTTCACCGCGCGCCTGCGGCTCCAGCGCCAGGCGGACGGCGGCTACCTGATCGCGGACATCGGCAAGGTGACGTACAACATCCCGGCGCTCAACGACCCCACGCTGCAGCATCCTTGAGGGGCGGGGCGGCCGGGTGGTTCGCCGTCTGCGAGAATCCCGGGATGGCTGAGCAGAGTGACTCCGGTGGTCTCCCGGGCGACCGCGGGCCGGAGGCGGGGGTCCGCGCCGGTGGCCTCCGCCCGGGGGTGCCGCCCGTGACGCCGCCCGCGGATCTCGGCGAGGGCGAGGTGGCCGTGCTGCTCGCCGAGGTGCGCGCCTCCGCCGGTCGGGTCCTCGCCGCCGTCGGCGCCCTGACCGACCGGCAGGCCCGCGAACCGTCCACGCTGCCCGGCTGGAGCCGCGCCCACGTCCTCACCCACCTCGCCCGCAGCGCCGACGCGTACCGCCGGCTGCTGACCGTGGCCCGCACCGGCGCCGCGCCGGAGCCGCGCCCGGACGCCGCCGCGCTGGACCGCGCGCTGCACGAGGGCGCCGGACGGGGAGCCGCGGAGCTGGTCGCGGACCTGCGCGGCAGCCTGGACGGGATGGCCGCGGCGGCCGGGGCGATGCCCGCCGAGCGGTGGTCCGTCCTGGTGTCCGCCCTCGCGGGCTGGCGGCACCCGGCGTGGTTCACCCTGCACCGGGCGTGGCGGGAGCTCGAAACCCACCACGTCGACCTCGGGCTCGGCCGCTCGACCGCCGACTGGCCCGCCGGGTACGTCGCCTGGGCGCTCGACGCGACGGCGGCCACGCTGGCCGCCCGCGGATTCCCGGTCGCCCGGCTGAGGGCCACCGACCTCGGCCGCGAGTGGCCCGTGGCCCCGGCCGGCCCCACCGTCAGCGGCTCCGGCCACGCCCTGCTCGCCTGGCTGTCGGGCCGCGGCCCGGCAGCGGGCCTGCGGGCGGACGGGCCGCTGCCCGCGCCGCCGGGGTGGCCGCTGCCGCCGGTGCCGGGCTGGGGTTGAGCCGGTCGGGCCGCGGCGTGCGGGGAAACCGGCTCCGGAGCGATCCCCGACCCCCGACCGTGAACCGACCCCCGACCGCGCACCGACCCCCGACCGCGCACCGACGCCCGGGCCTGCTCGTCGTGAGCGGGGGCGGAGGCGGCCTACCGGGACCGACTGTGGCGGCCCGGACCGGCCCCGCTCGCCCACCTCGCAGAGCTGCGCATCGTGCGCTGCACCGTGGACCCCGAGGTCGCCCGGGCGCGGATCGTCCGCCGGGCCGCCGAGGTGCCCGGCCGGGCCGTCCACGTGGACGGCGAGCCGCTGCGCCGCATCGCGCGCGGCGAGCGGCCGATCGAGTCCTGGAGGCCGATCGCGCTGGACGCCCCGTGCCTGGCGGTGGACACCACCCGGGGCTGGAACCCGACTCTGGGGCGGATCACGGCCTTCGCTGCCGGGGCCGCCGAGGAGCCCACCGGCCGGGCGGCGGAGCACGGGCCGCCGTCGGTCTAACCTCGACGGTATGGACGCGTTCGAACACCCCGGCGGGCAGGCCGCCGTTCCGCCGGGGGAGGGGCTGGAGGCCCTGGTGCGGCTGCTCGACCGGCGCGGTGTCGTGGTGCTCAGCGGCGCGGGCCTGTCCACCGAGTCCGGCATCCCCGACTACCGCGGTGCCACCGGCCGGCGCCGCAGCGGCACCCCGATGACGTACCAGGAGTTCACCGGCAGCGCCGACGCCCGGCGCCGCTACTGGGCCCGCAGCCACACCGGCTGGCCCGCGATCGCCGGTGCCCGGCCCAACGCCGGGCACCACGCGGTGGAACGGCTGCACCGGGCCGGGCACGTCGCGGCGGTGATCACCCAGAACGTGGACGGCCTGCACCACGCGGCGGGCACCCGGGAGGCCGTCGAACTGCACGGCGGGCTCCGCCGGGTGGTCTGCCTCGGCTGCCGCCGCACCAGCACCCGGGCCGAGCTGGACCGGCGGCTGGAGGAACTCAACCGGGGCTTCCGCCGAACCGATGCGGAGCTGCGCCCCGACGGCGACGCGCAGCTGCCGCAGCCGCTGGTGGACGGCTTCCGGGTCGCCGACTGCCCGCAGTGCGGTGGAGTGCTCAAGCCCGACGTGGTCTTCTTCGGCGAGAACGTCCCCGTGAACCGGGTCGAGCACTGCTACGAACTGGTCGACGCGGCAAGCTCGTTGGTGGTCCTCGGCTCCTCCCTGGCGGTGCTGTCCGGGCTGCGCTTCGTCCGCCGCGCCGCCCGGGCACGGCTGCCGGTCGCCATCGTCAACCAGGGGCCGACGCGCGGCGACGAGCTCGCCGCGCTCCGGCTCGACCTGCCGCTGGGACCGGCCATGACGGAGGTCGCCCGACAGCTCGGCGCGGTGTGAGCGGCCCCGCCTGAGCGGTGCGGCCCGAGCGGCGCAGTGAGCGGCACGGCCCGAGCGGCACAGCTTGAGCGGTGCGGTCAGCCGGTCTGCTGGGCCGGTCGGCCCGGTACCCACAGGGGTGCCCGGCCGCCGCGTGGCATGGAGCGTGCGGCGTCCTGTTCCAGCCAGCCGGCCACCCGTTGCGGATCGCCCTCGCACAGCTCGACCAGTGCGGCGGCGGCGATCCGGGTGCAGCAGAGCACCAGCGCCAGGGTGTCCTGGCGGCAGTGCCGCTCCCGCACGTACGCCTCGCCGCGCTCCTCGATCCGGCGGGCGTGGCTCGGCCCGTCCTCGGCGGTCAGCGCCTGGACCCCGTGCCACACCATGGTCAGCGCGCAGGGCTCGGCGGGATGCGAGGCGCCCTCCCGCTGGGCCTGCTCGCGGGCCTCCGCCGAGCGCTGCCCCAGCCACTCCAGCGCCGTCGGCCCGTCCTCCCCGCAGGAGCGCAACACCAGCTCCGCGGCCCGGGCCACCACGGCCCGCAGCACCGCCGGCGTGGGCGCCCGCAGCCCGGACGCGGGCCCGTCGCCGAACGCCAGCCAGGCGTCGGCGAACGAGGCGGCCCGCAGCCCACCCACCCAGGCGGGCGCCCCGCCCTCCGTGCTCAACCGGTCCTGCGCCCCCAGCCGCACCAGCCCCACGGCCGTCAGGCTCGCCGCGTCCCCGTCCAGCTCCCGCAGCCATTCACTCCGCACAGCACACACCCCCGTCAGCGGTTCATCCCCGTGAGGCCTCATCCCACCACACCAGGACGGGAACGAACTAGACAGGGTCACGTCACAATCTGGAAGCGGGCCCTCCGGACAGCTCCCGGAGGCTTCCGGCGGGAGCGCCGAGGTGGCCGAAGGGAGCGTCCGGCGGATGGCCCGGCGGGATTCGCCAGGTGCCCGAGGCGCCGCCTCGTACGGCCGTGGCAGGCCCGGCCGGGGTGACCGGTCGTGCGCGGGGTCCCGGCGACGGCCTCCGGAGGCGTGGCGGGAGCCGGCCAGGGCGGGAGCCGACACGCCCGGCGGTGGAGCGGCCCGTGGGGCGGCGGTGGCGGGTTTGGTGGCCGGGGTGTGGGCGGCTGGTGTTTTGGGCAGGGACGCGTCAGGACCCGGGCGACTGTGCGGACGCCCGGTGCGTCGGAGGCGGGGCCCGGTCGCGGCCCGCCGTCAGTGTGCCGTGAGCCCGTCGACCAGTGCGAGGACGTCCTCCACCGGTCCCGCGGGGTCGACCACCGAACAGCGGACCCCACGCACGGTGCGGGTGGCGTCCAGCGCGCGTGTGGGCGGGCGCAGTGCGGCGGCAGCCAGGTGGAGCTCCGCGTCGGAGAGCAGCGGTGAAGGGGATACGGGCGTGCTCGGCGAACACGGCGAGCCCGACCGGGCGTTGAGTGCTGCCGGTTGCGACAGAAGGGGTGGGGCCGAGGGTGGATGCGACCGCGCGAGACGTGACCACGCGAGACGTGACCGCGCGAGACGTGACCGCGCGCGAGGTGATACCGCGACAGCCGACCGCGCGAACGGCGACCGTGGAGGGCCGCGGGACCGGGCACGGGCCACGGAGCCGCACCTCGGCGGGCGTCTTCTGGCGCTACTGGGCCGGGTCGCTGGTCAGCCGGCTCGGGGACCAGGTGACCGCCGTCGCCCTCCCGCTGATCGCCGTGCTCACCCTGCACGCGACCGCCTGGCAGGTCGGCCTGGTCACCGGCGCCGGGTACCTGGCCTGGCTGCTGGTCGGACTGCCGGCCGGCGTCCTGGTCCACCGGTTCCCGCTGCGCGGCACCCAGGTGGTGATGGACCTGGTGCGCGGGCTGGCCGTGGCCTCGGTGCCGGTGGCGGCCGCCCTGGGGGTGCTCGGCCTGCCGCAGCTGGTGGCGGTCGCCCTGCTGGTCGGGCTGGCGGGCGTGGTCTTCGACGTCGGCAACTCCACCCTCCTGCCCTCGATCGTCCCCAGGGAGGAGCTGACCGCCCGCAACAGCCTGCTCTCCGGCACCAGCGCCGCGACCGAGCTGGCCGGTCCCTCGCTCGGCGGGGTGCTGGTCCAACTCGTCGGCGGCGCCGCCGCGATGGTGCTGGACGCGGTCAGCTACCTGGTCTCGGCGGCCCTGCTGCGCAGCCTGCCGCGCGCGGAGCGGCCCGTAGGCCGGCCGGCCGGCGCGGGGATGCGGGCGCAGATCCGCGAGGGCTGGCACTTCGTCACCCGGCACCCGGTGATCGGGCCGTGCGCCGCCGACGCCACCGCGGTCCACTTCGTCGTCGGCGGGCTGATGACGCTCACCCCGGTGTTCCTGGTCGACGCCCTCGGCGCGCCGGCCGCCGCCGTCGGCGCCCTGATGGCCACCGGCGGCCTCGGCAGCCTGATCGGCGCCGCCCTCACGCCCCGGGTGGTCTCCCGGGTGGGCAGTGCCGGAGCCCTGCGGTGGGCGGCGCTGGTCGCCGCGCTGTTCACCTTCCTGCTCCCGGCGGCCGGCTCCGGCTGGGCGGTGCTGGTCTTCGCCGTCGGCAACGCTGGCTTCTCGGCGGGCGTCGTGGTCACCAGCATCGTCAGCCGCACCCACCGCCAGGCCCACACCCCGGCGGAGCTGCTGCCCAGGGTGATGGCCACCGTCCGGTTCGTCTCCTGGGGCGCCATCCCGGTCGGCGCGCTGCTGGCGGGCGCCGCCTCCACCGCCTGGGGGCCGCGGACGGCCCTGCTCCTGCTGGCGGTGTGCAGCCTGGCCGGCCCGGCGATCCTGGCGGCGAGTCCGATCCGCCGCCGGCGCGACCTCGCCTGATCCGCGGCGTCACACGGCCGACCGGCTGCGCCGCGGCGGATCGGCCGTTAGGGTCTGCCGGATGACAGCCACTCTGAACGACTCCGTCCGCGCGCTGCTCGACGCGCCCGTCCCCGCCGTCCTCGCCACCCTCAACCCGGACGGGAGCCCGCAGACCTCGGTGGTCTGGGTCGGGCGCGACGGTGACGACCTGCTGGTCTCCACCGCCGCCGGGCGCCGCAAGGAGCGCAACCTGCACCGCGACCCGCGCGCCAGCCTCACCGTCTACGACCCGGCCGACCCGCTGCGCTACGTGGAGGTCCGGGGCCTGGCCACCGTCTCCGAGGACACCGGGCGCGCCCTCGCGGTCGCCCTCGCCGAGCAGTACGAGGGGCCCGGCGCCGGCCAGGAGTACCTCGAACTCCCGCCGGAGGTGCGGCGCGTGGTCGTCCGGATCAGCCCGACCAGGGTGGTCGGCACCGCGACGGCCTGACCGGCTCGACGGTCCTGACCCGGCCCGGCCGTCCCGGTCGGCCCGGTCGGCTCGGTGCGGCCCGGTCGGCGGCGCGCTCCGGCTCAGGTCACCAGACCGCGCCGGAACGCCTCGCCGACCGCGCCCGCCCGGTCGCGCACCCCGAGCTTGTCGTAGATCCGCAGCAGGTGCGTCTTGACGCTGGCCTCGGTGATGTAGAGCCGGCCGGCGACCTCCTTGTTGGAGGAACCGTGGGCGACCAGCCGCATCACCTCCAGCTCACGCGCGCTCAGCACGCCCGGGCCGGGCCGCCGTACCCGCTCCATCAGCCGCTTGGTGATGGCGGGGGAGAGCATCGCCTCGCCCCGCGCCGCCACCCGGGCCGCGCGCAGCAGGTCCTCGGTGGGCGCGTCCTTCAGCAGGTAGCCGGTGGCGCCCGCCTCGATCGCGGGCAGCACGTCGTTGTCGGTGTCGAAGGTGGTGAGCACCAGCACCCGGACCCCGGGCGCCGTCTCGCCGAGCCGGCGGATCGCGGTGACGCCGTCCATCACCGGCATGCGCAGGTCCATCAGCACCAGGTCGGGCCGCGCGCCGGCGACCAGGTCGAGCGCCTCGGCGCCGTTTCCGGCCTCGCCGACCACCTCGAACTCGGGGCTGCCGGCGAACGCGCCGCGCAGGCCGTCCCGGACGATCGGGTGGTCGTCCACGATCAGCAGCCGTACGGGGAAGGGCGGTTCGCTCATCCGGCGGCGCCCCGGCGGATCGCGGGCACGCTCGCGTTGACCGCGGTGCCCGCCCCCGGCGCGCTCTCCACGGTCAGCGTCCCGAGCACCCGGTGGAGCCGCCGCCGCAGGCCGTCCAGCCCGTAGCCGCTCGCGCCGTCGGCGGGCGGCGGCCCGTCGAGGTCGGCCACGGCGAAGCCCGCCCCGTCGTCGTGCACGTCCAGCATGACCGTGTCCTCCAGGTAGGAAATGGTCAGCCTGACCCTACTGGCAGCGGCGTGCTTGGCGATGTTCGCGAGCGTCTCCTGGGCCACCCGGAACAGGGCGATCTCGGTCTCCGTCAGCAGCGGCACCGGATCGCCGGTGGTCTCCACCGAGGTCGGGACGCCCTCGCGGGCCGACCAGCGCTGGGCGAGGTCCTGGACGGCGGTCGGCAGCTGGGCCTCCTCCAACTCGACCGGCCGCAGCGCCGCGACCGAACGCCGGGCCGCGGTGAGGCTCTCCCGGGCCAGCACCCGGGCCTGTTCGAGGTGCCACTCGCGCCGCTCGGGCCGCGGCCGCGCGCGGTCGGCGGCCTGGAGCTGGGTGACGATGCCGGCCAGCCCCTGGGCGATGGTGTCGTGGATCTCCCGGGCCATCCGCTGCCGCTCGTCCTGGATGCCCGCCTCCCGGGCCTGGACCAGGAGTTGGGCGTGCAGGCCGTTGTTCTCCGCGATCACCGCCTTCAACTCGGCCACCAGCCGCCGCCGTTCCTCGCTGCGCTCGTTGAAGCGGTACGACAGGTTCCCGAACAGGCCGATCAGACAGGTCTGGAGGCAGACCGAGACGGCCGCCACCGCTATCCGCGCCGAGCTGTCCGGCACCCCGCCGGGGATCAGGTTGATCAGCAGCGAGGTGGCGCCGACGTCGACGAAGGCCCACAGCGGCGGGAGCAGGTCGTAGGCCTGCACGAACCCGATCACGGCGAACACGAAGAAGATCGGGTGCTGGGTCATCAGCAGTGCGGCCAGCACCTGTTGGCCCGCCACGTAGGCCAGCATCGGGCCGGTGCGGCCCCTCCACCGCGGCGACCGCAGGGTGTACATCGCCAGCGTCCACGCGGCGGTCGCCGCGACCAGCGGGAGGACGGTGACGGGTGCGGTGGACGCGCCCTCCTGCGGCCGCACGAGGCAGAGCACGGTGGCCACGCCGAGCAGGGCGAGGGGGAGGGGCACGAGGAAGCGGCGGAGGTCGATCGGTTCGGCGCTCTTCAGGATGCTGCTCATCGGCTTCCCTCCACTGGTCACGGACCCCCCAACCTATGCGCCGCTCTGCTCCCGGGTCCGAACGCCCTACTCCCAGCGGAAGAGCCGCGCCGCCGCGACACCGCAGACCACCGTGTAGCCGAGGAGGACCAGCAGCGCCGCCGCGCCCGGCGGACGGCCCTGGGCCACGTCGCCGAACGCCTGGACGGAGGCGCCGAGCGGGGTGAAGTCGCCGATCCGGTTGACGGCGGCGGGCATCGCGTCACGCGGCACGTAGAGGCCCGCGAAGAACATCAGCGGGAAGAACAGCATGCTGCCGGCGCCGGTGGCGGCCCTGGTGGTCCTGAGCACCGAGGCGAGGAGCAGCCCGATGGACAGCACCGCGGTGGCGGAGAGCAGGAAGGTCGGTACGAAACCGGCCGGGTTGCCCGGCAGCCCGACGTTCCACAGCAGACGGGCGGTGGCGAGCACCAGGACGGTGGTGGTGGCCGCCACGGTGGTCTGGACGACCAGTTGGGCGACCAGCACCCGGGCCGGGCCGACCGGCGTGGTCGACAGCCGGCGCAGCACGCCCTTCTCCCGGTAGCCCACCAGGTAGGTCGGGGTGATGAACAGGCCGGTCATCGCGAAGGCCAGCACCACCGTGACGGGCGTGTAGGAGTCGATGACGCGCCGGCCGAGTCCGGGCTCGACCGCGCGGGAGGACGGGATGCTGCCGATGATCACCACCAGGGCGACCGGGAACAGCAGCGTCCAGAAGTACGCGGCCGGGTCCCGCAGGAAGAGCTTGAACTCCACGGCCGTGAGCCGGCTCATCGCCCGCACGGGGTCTCCTTCCAAGGGGGATGGGGGTCTGCTTCGAGGCCGGGACGGTTACGGGGACGACTACGGGGACGGCTACGAGGGCTGGTCGAAGCGGCGGCCGGTCAGCGCGAGGAACGCGTCCTCCAGGCTCGCCGGCTCGGCGCGCAGGTCGGCGGCGACGATCCGGCTGCGGGCCAGCGCGGAGGCGACGGCGTACACCAGGTTGCCGGTGCCGGTGACCTCCACCTGCGGGCCGCGCCGCTCGACCGAGGTGACCTCGGGCAGCGCGGTCAGCACGCGGTCGTCGAGCGGGGAGGTCGGCCGGAACCGCACCCGCTGCTCGGCGCCCACCCCGGCCACCAGACCGGCCGGGGTGTCCAGTGCGACGATCCTGCCGCCGTCGACCAGGGCCAGCCGGTCGCAGAGCCGCTCGGCCTCCGCCATGAAGTGGGTGACCAGGACGACGGTGACGCCCCGGGCGCGGATCTGCTCGACCAGCTCCCAGGTGTCGCGCCGGGCGGCCGGGTCCAGGCCGGTGGTCAGCTCGTCCAGCACGGCGACCCTCGGGTTGCCGACCAGCGCCAGCGCGATCGACAGCCGCTGCCTCTGCCCGCCGGAGAGGGCGGCGAACGGGCTGTCCAGCTCGTCCAGCAGGTCCAACTCGGCCAGCAGCTCCCGCCAGTCGGCGGAGTCGTCGTAGAACGAGGCGTACAGCCGCATCGCCTCGGCGACCCGGAGCCTGTCCGGGAGCTCGCTCCGCTGCAGCTGCATGCCCAGGATGCGGCGCAGTTCGGCGGCGTCTCGGCGAGGGTCCAGACCGTACACCGAGATGCTGCCGCCGACCGGCTCGCGCAGCCCGGCGATGCACTCGACCGTCGTGGTCTTCCCCGCCCCGTTGGGGCCGAGGATCCCGAAGATCTCCCCCTCCCGCACGTCGAAGGAGATGTCGTCCACGACGACCTTCCGGCCGTACCGCATCCGCAGGTTCGAAACGACGATCGCCGGCACTGTGCAGGTCTCCGTTCTCCGAGGTCTCCCACCAGTGTTCGGCGCGCGCCGCTCCGCCCGGATCGACCGGGCGATAGCCGTTCGGTGGAACCTCCCGCGACCGAACGGTTGACACCGGGTGATGTACGGGAGCGCTTCGCATACGTCCTGTACGTCCTGTACGTCCTGTACGTCGTGGCCGTTGGGCGACGTTGTGGGCCGGTGCGCGGTCGGCGGCGCGCCTGCGGATAGCCTGGGCCGCCATGACGCGTGTGTGGATGCTGCCGCTGTTGCTGGTGCTCGGGGGTGCGGCCGTCGCGGGCGGGCTCGCCTTCAACGGGAGTCGCGGAGCGGCCGTCCTGTACCTGCTGCTGTTCACGGGGCTGGCGCTCGTGAGCTCGCCCCTGGTCTTCCCGCGGTCGCTGGGGGCGGCGGAGGCGCAGCTCCGCAGCTCGGCCGACGGCCGGCCGGTGGTGTACTGGCGGCCGGGCTGCAAGTACTGCCTGCGGCTGCGCCTGAAGCTCGGCCGCTCGGCCCGGCAGGTGTACTGGGTCGACATCTGGCGCGACCCGGAGGCGGCGGCGGTGGTGCGGGCGGCCAACGACGGCAACGAGACCGTGCCGACGGTCGTGGTGGACGGCCGGGCGTACACCAACCCCGACCCCGCGTGGGTGCGCGGGCAGCTCTCCTCCGCGAGCTGAGCGGGGGAGTGACGCGCCGGTAGGCGGTACCACCGGGCCGACCGGTGGTACCGCCTGTTGTCTGCCGCCTGTTGTCTGCCGTCTGCCGTTTGTCGCCGGTGTGCGGCGGCGGTGCTGTCGGGCGCCAAGTCCCGTGCGGCTAGCGGACCTCGGCCACCAGGGGCCCGTACGTCGCCTTGATCTCCGCCTCGGCGGACTGCCACTGCGGGGTGTCGACCACCACGCCGGCGCCGTCGATCGCGAGCGTCACCGACTCGATCACCACACCCTTGGCCCGCCAGGTCTCGGTGTCCGCGCGGATCCGGGAGGCGAACGCCAGGAGCTGGGCCCGGGAGCCCGCCGCGTCGGCGAACTGCACCTTCACCGCGAGCTGGTCGGCCGCCATGGCGGTGACGTCGGCGTCCAGGGCGCTGCCGGGCACCCGCATCACGAAGAGCGTGTCGGTGGTCGTGTCGCGGCAGGTGCCGAAGTAGTGGTCGGGGTACCGCGCCAGCGCCATGTCCTCAAGGGCCTGACCCGCCCGTGCCAGGCGGAGCCACTCCGGGGTGCCCGACACCTGCGCCGACGGCGAGCCCGAGGACGTGGGCCAGGCGGTGGGGGAGCCCGAGGCGGGAACCGAGGCGGAACCCGGGACCGTGGGCCGGTCCGACGGCGAGCCGGTGGCCGAACCGGTCGCCGAGCCGGTCGCCGAGCCGGTGGCCGAGCCGGACGGTGAGCCGGTCGGTGAGGCGGCGCCGGAGGGCGGTGCACCCGTCGACGGGAAGCCGGACGAGGGTGCCCCCGAGGTCGGCTGGCCGGAGCTCGGTTGGCCCGACGAGGACGGTTGGCCCGACGAGGGCGGTGCCGACGACGGGAAGCCGGTCGACGGCTGCCCCGAGGACGGAGGCCCGCTCGGGAACTGGCTCGGGTGCTGGTGCCACCCCGGCGTCCGCATCGCCGACGGCCCCTTCGTGCAGCTCAGGGTCACGAGCTGCTGCGCCGGGAACGAACCGCTCGGCGACGGACTCGACACGCCGACGCCGACCCCGGCCACCCCCGCACGACCGTTCCCGCCCCCGCCGCCGAGCTGCGTCAGCACCACCGCGCCGACGACCAGGACCGCCGCCGCCGTCACCGCCCGTACGGCCGTCCGTCGCCGCGCCCGCCGTCGCCCGGCCTCGTGCAGCTCGGCCAGCGGCGGACTGCCGGTGACCCCGGCCGCATGCGCGCCGAGCCGGACGACCAGCTCCTCCTCGAACCTGTCTTCAGCGCTCACGGCCCCACCAACTCCCTCGCGTTCTCCATGTCCTGTCGAAGCGCCTTGATCCCGCGCGCCAGATGCGTCTTCGCCGTGGGCACCGAGCACCCCAGCTCCTCCGCCACCTGTGCGACCGGCAGGTCCAGGTAGTAGCGCAGCACCACGGCCGCCCGCTGCCGCCTCGGCAGCCCGGCGAGTGCCGCCGCCAACCGGTCGTCCCGCTCGCCCTCCTGGGCCGCCGGCCCGTCCGGAAGCGCGGAGGTGAGCACCTCGCGCCTGGTCCGCCGCCAGCGCGACACGTGGGTGCGGACCATCGTTCTGCGGACGTACCCCTCGGTCGCCGCGGCGTCCCGGATCGCGGAGCGCCGCGGGTACACCTGCGCCAACGCGTCGTGCAGCAGGTCCCGGGCGTCGTGGACGTTCCCCGTGATCAAGTACGCCCCCCGCAGCAGGGCCTGGTACCGCGCTGCGACGAACTCGTCGAACGGGTCGGATCCGGAGCCCCCCGGGCGGATCGATTCGCGCTTCATACCCCCAGGACGCCCCGGGCCCCGGAAACGGATGACAAGCCACCGACACCACTTCCCGCGCGGCACCACTTCCGCATGGCACCGCTCCCGCGCGGCACCACCCGCACCACCGGGCGGCCGGTTCCGCACCCGCACCCGGCTGCGCCGGTCCGTTCGCGAGTTCTGGTCGCACATCTTGTGCTATGTCATGACCAAGCTCACACTTCCGATTTACGAACACGCGTGTCCTCCCGCGTGAACGTCCATCACCTCCTCATCCGTCGGGCTGCCCCCCTCTGACCGGGGCGGCGCCTCGTTGGCCTCCCGCACAGGACGTCGGTCCGGCCGACTTCCCGTGCGTGGTGGCGCGTTGTCCTGACCCCCGCGCACCGACCGGAGCGGGCCGCCGTGCCCCCGGACCGCGGTCCGCCCGCGTCGTTCGTCCTTCCACCTCCACGCAAAGGAGCTTCGGATGAAGCACCCGCGCACCCCTGCCCCCTGGCGGCGGACGTTCGCCGCCGTCGCGGCGGCCGCCCTCGCCCTGGCCGGCGCCGCCTGGAACACCGGCCCGGCGGCCACCCCTGCCGCTGCCGCCGTCGCAACTCCGGCCTCCCACAAGGCCGTTCCCGCCCAGAGCGTCAACGGCGGCGGGCCGAACCTGGTCCGGGCGAGCGCCGACCCGCTCATCGACGCAGGCAGCCAGCACGCCACCGAGGTGGAGCCCGACACCTTCGCCTACGGCGGCACGATCGTCGCGGCCGCCCAGGTCGGGCGGTTCACCGACGGCGGCGCGGCCGGCCTCGGCTGGAGCACCTCCCGGGACGGCGGCGCCAGTTGGCGGAGCGGCATGCTGCCCGGCCTCACCGCCCAGTACGGAAACGGCAGTTGGGCCCGCGCCTCCGACCCGGTCGTCGCCTACGACGCCAAGCACGCCACCTGGATGGTCGCCGGCCTGGTCATCGACGCGGGGCGCAACCCGATGGGTGTGACCGTCAGCCGCTCCGCCGACGGCCTGGGCTGGCGGGAGCCGGTGCGGGCGGTCGGCTTCGACGGCCAGGCCTTCGACAAGGAGTGGATCGTCTGCGACAACACTCCCACCAGCCCGTACTTCGGCACCTGCTACATCGAGGTGGACATCCCCTCCTCCGACAACCTGATGGTCATGTCCGTCTCCCGGGACGGCGGCACCACCTGGTCCGCCCCGACGGGCCCGTCCGGCGTCAACCTGGGCCTCGGCGGCCAGCCGCTGGTGCGGCCCGACGGAACGGTCGTGGTCCCGTTCTCGACCGACACCACCTCGATCCGCTCCTTCACCTCCACCGACGGAGGCGGCTCCTGGAGCCCCACGGTCCTGGTCGCCGACGTCTTCGCGCACGGTGCCGCGGGCGGCCTGCGCGACGGGCTCGGCCTGCCCTCCGCCGAGATCGACGCCGACGGCAGGGTCTACGTCGCCTGGCAGGACTGCCGCTTCCGCGCCGGCTGCCCGGCCAACGACATCGTCTACGCGACCTCGGTCGACGGCACCACCTGGTCCGCCGTGTCCCGGGTGCCGATCGACCCCACCACCAGTGGCGTCGACCACTTCCTCCCCGGCCTCGGCGTCGACCCCGACACCGCCGGCCCCGGCGCCAAGCTCGGGCTGTACTACTACTTCTACCCGAACACCGACTGCACGGCCGCCACCTGCGAGTTGGCGGTCGGCTTCATCTCCTCCGCCAACGGCGGCGCCACCTGGAGCAGGCCGCAGACCGTCGCCGGTCCGATGCCGCTGACCCGGATCGCCGCCACGTCGGGGGGCCGCATGGTCGGCGACTACCTCTCCACCTCCGTCCTCAACGGCAGGGCGGTGGCGGTCTTCGCGGTCGGCAGGGCGCCGACCGACGGCCGGGCCTTCGACGAGGCCATGTACGCCGTCGCGGGCGGCCTGCCCGTCCGCGCCGGGACCACCCCGTCCAGCACCGGGCCGGTCGCGTTCGCCGGGCCCGCCCGGGAACGGCCGGGTGGGCCGGTGATCCGCCAGTGATCTGCCGGTGATCCCACTGGTGAGTCGCCGCTGACCGCTCCGGCCTGTCCCGGCCCGCTCCGGCCCGCCCCGTCCTCCCACTCGGCCCGTCCTCCCGCCCCGGTGGGAGGACGGGCTCCGCCGTGCCCCGGGGCCCTCGACGGTCTTCCCAGGCAAGGCGAAGAAGCGTTACAGTCAACAGCTGTAACGAATCTTCGAAAGGCGGACGGCATGGACAGCAGGCAGGCACTCGTCGAGCGCAGCATCCCGTTCCTGCGGGAGGTCGGGAACCGCACCGCCGGCCGGGAGCTGGAGGCCTGGCTCAACAGCACCTACGGCCCCGAGTCCGAACTGCACGCGGAGCTGTCGGCGCTGGTCAGGCAGGGGCTGGAGGAGGGGTGGGCCGCGAACGTCGAGATCGACGGCCCGAACTACCGCCGCAGCGTGATCGAGCCGCCCTCGGAGCGGACGGGGTACGTCAGCATCACCGCCGTGTACATGAACAGTGTGCCGGTCTACCGGGGCCAGTTCCACCAGCACCCGTACGGCGAGATCAACCTGGTCGTCCCGATCGACACGGGCGCCGAGCTGCTCGGGCCGCTCGGCTGGCAGGGGGCGGGCTGGACGGCTCCGGCGCCGGGCAGCAAGCACTACCCCGAGGTGCGCGGCGGCGCGCTGGTCGCGCTGTTCTACCTGTCGGCCGGCCGCATCTCGTACGACGTCCGGCCGGGCGCGACGTAGGTGCCCGCTGCCGGGGGCTATCCCTGCTCGACCGCGCGGATCGTGGGCCAGAGCATGGCGACGATCCGGTCGGCGTGGTCGGTGGGCGTGGCGGCTCCGGTCTGGAGGTAGTCGCCGAAGTAGCTGCCGAAGCAGAGGGTGACGACGGTGTCGAGGTCGGCGTCCGGGCGGACGGCGCCGGTGGACTGGAGGTGGCGCAGGGTCTGTTCGAGTTCGGCGCAGCGGGGTTTGTTGCCCTGTTCGCGCATCAGCTCGAACAGGGCCGGTTCGCGGTCGGCCTCGCCCATGAAGTTGCCGTGCAGGGCCATCGCGCGTTCGTTGCTGTGGCGGGGGTCGAGGCGCCGGACGGCCTCGGTGAAGGCCTCCAGCGGCGTCATCGCGTCGACGTCCAGGGGCCGGTAGGCCTCGCGCTGCTGCTGCAGGCCGTACCGGAGGGCGTCCACGACCAGCTCGTACTTGTTCGGCCAGCGCCGGTACAGGGTCGGGCGGGTGACGCCGGCGTCGGCGACCACGTCCCCGATCGTCATCCGGGTGTAGCCGTCGGTTGCGAGACGCGCGCGGGCGGCCCGCAGGATCGCCTCCTCGATCGCCGGGTCCCGCGGCCGGCCGCCGGCGTGCGGGGCCTGCCCCGCCTCGGGCGCGACCGCCTTCGCCTTCGCCCTGCCCGCCGCCCGACGGGCGCTCTCGTCCTTGCTGCTCACGGGGTGTGCCTCCTTCGGGTGTCCACCCTAACCAGTTCCGGGCGTCGGGCCGCGCGGCCGGTCGCCGTCGACGAGGCCGGGACCGGACCTCCACCGGGCCGGCGTCTCCGTGCCGGTCCGGTGGAGGTCGACTTCCCTGTGCAGTGCGTCCGGTGAGAACGTGCGGTCGCGTGGAAGGGTGGGCCGCCCAGTCGTGCGACGCCTGGCCGAAGGACGCTGCGGTCAGAGCAGGCGGCGCAGGAGGCGGTTCTTGAGCGGGGTGAAGGGCGGGTAGGCGAGGCGGAGGGGGTCAGCGGCCAGGGGCTTGTCGAGGACGGCCTTGGTGTGGCTGAAGGTGTCGAGGGAGTAGGCGCCGTGGTAGCGGCCGAGGCCGCTCTCGCCGACGCCGCCGAAGGGCAGGGTCGGGACGGTGAGGTGGACGTTGGGGGCGCCGAAGGAGAGGGCGCCGGAGGAGGTCTCGGCGGTGAGGCGGCGCTTGGTGGCGGGGGAGGGGGTGAAGGCGTAGAGGGCGAGGGGCTTGTCGCGGGCGGTGATGAAGGCGATCGCGGCGTCGAGGTCGGGGACGCGGATGATCGGCAGGACGGGGCCGAAGACCTCCTCGCGCATCACCGGGGCGTCCGGGTCGACGTCGGCGAGGACGGTGGGGGCGAGGTAGCGGGTGGCGCGGTCGTGGTCGCCGCCGGTGACGAGACGGCCGTCGGCGAGCAGGGCGGTCAGCCGGTCGAAGTGGCGCTCGTTGACGATGCGGCCGTAGTCCGGGCTCTTCGCCGGGTCGGTGCCGTACATCGCGCGGATCGCGGCGGTCAGGTGCGGTTCGAGCGCGGTCGCGGTGCCGCCGATGGCGAGGACGTAGTCGGGGGCGGTGCAGCTCTGGCCGGCGTTCATGAACTTGCCCCAGGCGATCCGGCGGGCCGCGGTGGCGAGGTCGGTGCCGGGCTCGACCACGACCGGGCTCTTGCCGCCCAACTCCAGGGTCACCGGGGTGAGATGGCGCGCGGCCGCGGCCATCACGATGCGGCCGACGGTGCCGTTGCCGGTGTAGAAGACGTGGTCGAAACGCTGCTCCAGCAGGGCGGTGGTCTCCGGCACGGCACCCTCGACCACGGCGACGGCCTGCGGGTCGAGCGCGCGGGGCAGCCAGTGGGCGAGCAGCGCCGAGGTGGCCGGGGCGAGTTCGCTGGGCTTGACCACCGCGCAGTTCCCGGCGGCGAGCGCGCCGACCAGCGGGGCGAGGGCGAGCTGCAGCGGGTAGTTCCACGGGCTGATGATCAGCACGGTGCCGAGCGGCTCGCGGACGGTACGGGCCCGGGCGGGCCGCAGCGCCAGCGGGACCGGTACCCGGCTCGGCCGCAGCCAGCGGTCGAGATGGCGCAGGGTGTGGTCGATCTCGTTGACCACGAGGCCGATCTCGCCGGTGTACGCCTCGGTGGCGCTCTTGCCGAGGTCGGCGTGCAGGGCGGCCGTGAAGGCCGCCTCCTGCTCGGTCAACAGCCTTCGCAGAGCGCGGAGTTGGGTCTTGCGCCAGGCGATGGAGCGGGTGCGGCCGGTGGCGAAGGCGGCATTCAGCCGGGCGACGGTGGCGGCGGCGTCGGTGCCGCTCGCGTCGGTGCCGCTCGCGTCGGTGCCGCTCGCGTCGGTGCCGGCCGCGTCGGTGGGCAGGGTGGCGGGGCCCGCGGTGTCCGTGGTCATGCCGCCGAGCATAAACGAAACGAAACACTTTCGTTTCTTGTTTCGGTAGACTCGTCGGCATGACCCCCAGCACGCCCCCGTCCCAGCCCGTCGAGCCCACGGCGCGTCGGGGCCGCCCCCGCGACGCCGCCCGGGACCGGGCGCTGCTGGACGCCACGCTGGCCGTCCTGGCGGAGAGCGGCTACGGCGGGCTGACCACCGCCGCCGTGGCGGCCCGGGCGGGGGTGTCCACCGCGACCCTCTACCGCCGCTGGTCGTCCAAGGAGGACCTGGTGATCGCCGCCGCCGCGCTGTACGGCGAGGGCTCGTACGCGCAGCCGGACACCGGCAGCCTCGAAGGCGACCTACGGGTGGTCCTCCACGACAAGGCGGCCACGATGACCGGCGAGGGCGGCCGGCTGATCCGCGCCCTGATCGGTGAGGCCGCCCACAACACCGCCCTGGCCGGCGCGCTGGTGGGCGCCTTCCTCCAGCCGGTGTACCGCCGGGTGACGGAGGTCGTGCGACGGGCCGTCGAACGCGGCGAGATCCCGCCGGTCGCGGACGCGGACCTGGTCGGCGAGGTCGTGCTCGGCCCGGTGATGAGCCACTTCCTGCTCACCCCCCAACCGCCGGACGACGTCGACCCGGCCACCGCCCGCCTGGCCGCCGACCGCCTGCTGCCCTTCGCCCTGCGCGCCGTGGGCGGCCGGCCCGCGGCCTGAGCGGTCAGCGCAGGCCATCGCCCAACGGCGCGGACCCGCAAAGGTGTTGACCAGGTGGGGGCGGGTCAGCTCCGGCGCAGTACCGCGTGCATCTCCCCGGATTCGAGCGCGTGCGGGTTGCTGTACGCCGCGTCGGTCAGGAGATGCGCGCGCAGCTCCTCGCGGGCGTCGGCGATGGCCTCCTTGGCGGCCAGCCGACCCACCGTCAAACAGGTGAGCGGCGAGGCCGCGCGCAGCTGCTCCGCGGACAGCGCGCAACCGGCCCGGACCAGGGCCGCGTGGCGGTCCTGCGTGAACAGCCGGCGGAAGTGGTCGTCGGTGCTCAGCAGTTCGAGCAGTCGATCGACGACGGCGGCCGGAAGGTGCAGCTTCTCGTTCCCCAGTACCTGAGTCCGCATGGTAGAAAAC
This sequence comes from Kitasatospora sp. NPDC004799, assembly GCF_040609095.1. Lineage (NCBI taxonomy): Bacteria > Bacillati > Actinomycetota > Actinomycetes > Kitasatosporales > Streptomycetaceae > Kitasatospora > Kitasatospora sp. NPDC004799. Next base: position 30,273 of record NZ_JBEXJK010000004.1, on the reverse strand, counting down.
CATAGCTGACCGCCGTGCGGCACGGGAGCCTTCCCGCGGCGCCGTCGATACCGGATCCCGCGCTCCGGATCCGCCATCCACCGAACGGATCCCCATGCGCATTCGTCGTTGTGCCGTGCTGTTCCTGGAGCCCCGCGAAGACGTGGTCTTCGACCTGGACTCGCTGCTGACCGGCGGTGCCGGGCTCGGCCGTACCCGGCGCTGGCTGGCCCTGGCCGCGCACCTCGACGGGGAGGTCGAAGTCACCGCGCCGCAGCGCGAGTTGCTCGGCCGGCTGAGCCCCGGCGGATGGCAGGAGGCCGACGCACTGGACGCCGAGGAATCGGCCCTGGTGGCCGAGCTGATCGACAGCGGCCTGGTGATCGCCGACGACGAACGCCAGGCCGCTCACCGTGAACGCGACGACGTCCTGCGGGCCGGCCATTGGTGGCCGCCCGCGGCGATGATGCACCGGCTCGCGCGGTGGGAGGGCCTGGACAGCGTCAGCAGCATGGAAGCCAACGAGCTGACCACCGCCGCCGACCTGCGGCGCAAGCTCGGCCCGCCACCCACCCACGCGCTCGGGCGCGGGGACGCGGCGGATCGGGTGCCGTTGCCGCGCATCGACGGCAACGAGTTCGACGCGATGCTGGCGCGGCGCGCGACCTGCCGCAACTTCGACGGCGAGCGGGCGCTGCCGCTGGCGACGTGCGCGCACATGCTGCAGCGCGTGTTCGCCGCGCAGTCGCAGGTGCGCATCGACGACGACACCGTGTTCCTCAAGAAGCACACGCCGTCCGGAGGCGGCCTGCACCCGACCGAGGCCTACCTGATCGTGCAGAACGTCGACGGTCTCGCACCCGGGCTGTACCACTACCACGCGGTCGATCACGTGCTGGAGCGGCTGCCCGCCCCGGACGAACCACTGGAGCGGTTCGCGCGCCGCGCCCTGGCCGGTCAGCACTGGTTCTCCGACGCCCCCGTGCTGGCGGTCCTGGTGCCGCGCTACGCGCGCAGCTTCTGGAAGTACCGTCAGCATGCCAAGGCCTACCGCGCCCTGGTGCTCGACAGCGGGCACCTGTCCCAGACCTTGTACCTGAGCGCGACCGAACTCGGCCTCGGCGCCTTCGTGACCTCGGCGATCAACGAGATCGACATCGAGCGCGGCTTCGGCCTGGATCCGCTCACCGAAGGCCCGCTGGCGGTCTGCGGCTTCGGCTGGCGCGCGCCCGCGATGACCACCAGCGAATTCGACCCGGCCGAGGAGATCTGGCAGCGAACGGCGGACCCGGCCGACGGGAGCTGAACCCGTCCGGCCACCCGGATGCGAGGCGCTCACGGAGGCGCCGGACCGATCGGCATCCGGCGGTTCGGCGGCGCGGTACCGGTCCCACCGAGCACCGTGAGAGGCCGATCCGAGCGAATCGTCGGAGGAGCGGCGGTGCCCCGGCCCCGCCCCCGTGGGCCGGGGCCCCGCCCCCGGCCGGGCGGCCTGCCCTCAGCCGACCGCCCCCCCCCGGCCGGGCGGACCGCCCTCAGCCGACCGCCCGGCCGCTGCGCCGCCCGCCCGGGTCGGCGCTGAAGGCCTGTCGGTAGTCGGTGGGCGTGACCCCGACGTGCAGGGTGAAGTGGCGGCGGAGGTTGGCCGCCGTGCCCAGGCCGCTGGCCTCGCTGACCCGGCCGATCGGCAGGTCGGTGGTCTCCAGCAGGGTCTGCGCACGGACCAGCCGCTGGTTGAGCAGCCACTTCAGCGGCGTCATGCCGGTGGCGGCCTGGAGGCGCCGGAAGAAGGTCCGGGTGCTCATCCCCGCCCGCCGGGCCATGCCGTCCACGGTGAGCGGCCGGTCGAGGTTGCGGCTCGCCCAGTCCATCACCGGGCCGAGCCCGTCGCCGTCGGTGACCGGGACGGAGAGGTCCACGAACTGGGCCTGTCCGCCCGGGCGGTGGCCGGAGACGACCATCCGGCGGGCCACCTGGTTGGCCACGTACGCGCCCAGGTCGCGTCGCACGAGGTGCAGGCACAGGTCCAGCCCGGCGGACATGCCGGCGCTGGTGAGCACCTGCCCCTCGTCGACGTAGAGCGCCGAGTCGTCGACGGTCGCCTCGGGGTAGCGCTTGGCGAGCTCCGCCGTGTGCAGCCAGTGCGCGGTGGCCCGGCGGCCGTCGAGCAGGCCCGCCTCGCCGAGCGCGAACGCCCCGGTGCACAGCGAGACCATCCGGGCCCCGGCGGCGGCCGCCGCGCGCAGGGCCGCGATGAAGTCGGAGGGCAGCGGCTCGCCGTGGGAGACCACCGCGTCCGGGACCGAGGGGACGATCACGGTGTCCGCTCCGACCAGGCCGTCCAGGCCGTGGGGCGTGCGCACCGAGAACCCCCGGGCGCCGTCCGCGGAGGGGCCGCCGACCGAGCAGAGGCGCAGGTCGTACCAGGGATCGACGAGATCGGGCTGAGGGTCGCCGAACACCGCGTTCGCGATCGCGGTCTCGTACACCTCGCACACCTGCATATCCGTGTCGTTGATCAACGCGATGGCCACAGATCCAGGAACCATGCCGTGAGTCTATGGCAGGAATTTTGCGATGCCGGTCACTTCTGCCACTGTTCGCGCCCCGTTCCCGGTGCGATCGTGCTGGAAACGGGTCGGCCGCCGGAAGCCGTTCCGACCCCTGTGGAGAAATGAACGGAGTCATCACTCATGTCGAACACCGACGCGTCCCAGGCACCGGTCACGGTCATCGGCCTCGGACTGATGGGCCAGGCCCTGGCGGCGTCCTTCGTGAAGGCCGGGCACCCGACCACGGTGTGGAACCGCACGGCGCGGAAGGCGGACGACCTCGTCGCCCGGGGCGCGACCCTGGCGGGATCGGTGCGGGAGGCCGTCGAGTCGAGCCCGCTGGTCATCGTCTGCGTCTCCGACTACGACGCCGTCGACGCTCTGCTGGACCCGCTGGAGGACTCCCTCAGGGGCCGGGTCCTGGTGAACCTCACCACGGGCACCTCGGCCCAGGGCCGGCAGAAGGCCGAGTGGGCGGCACAGCGTGAACTCGTGTACGTCGAGGGCGTCATCATGGCCATGCCGCCGGACATCGCCACCGAGAAGGCGGTGCTGCTGTACAGCGGCCCGAAGGAGGCCTACGAGCAGCACGAGGCGACGCTGAAGGTGCTCGGCCCGGTCGGGTCCGTCTACCTCGACACCGACCACGGGCTGTCCGCGCTCTACGACATGTCGCTGCTCGGCATCATGTGGAGCATCCTCAACAGCTTCCTGCACGGGGCCGCTCTGCTCGGGACGGCGAACATCAAGGCCACGACCTTCGCCCCGCTGGCCAACACCATGATCAACGTGATCACGGGCTACGTCAGCGCCTACGCCCCGCAGATGGACGAGGGCGAGTACCCGGCGGGGGACGCCACCAACCTCGTCCACCAGGCGGCGATCGGTCTCCTCGTCGAGGAGAGCGAGACCCTCGGCGTCAACGCCGAACTGCCCAAGTTCTACCAGGCGATCATCGACCGCGCGGTCGCGGCAGGCCACGGGGAGAGCGGCTACGCGGCGCTGATCGAGCAGTTCCGCAAGCCCTCCGCCTGACACACCACCCCTCACGGCGCGCAGGCGCCGTCGTCACCGCCGGCCTCCGGGCCACGGCTGTCCCAGCGTGGTCGGCGCCGGCCAGGTCGGCGCCGACCCGCAGACGCGAGTTCGAAGACGGACCCCAGGGGTGCCCACGTGGCCGACGGCCCTCTGGTGTTCGGGTGCGACGTCGATAACATGAGGACTCCTCACATATTGTCAGGAGGCTGTCATGCCGGACCGTTTCGACCTGCCGGCGGGGTTCCGCTGGGGCGTCGCCACCGCCGCCTACCAGATCGAGGGGGCGGTGGCCGAGGACGGCCGCGGCCCGTCCGTCTGGGACACCTTCGTCGCCCGCCCCGGCGCCGTCCGCGACGGCCACACGGGGGCGGTGGCCTGCGACCACTACCACCGGTACCCCGAGGACATCGCCCTGATGAAGGGCCTCGGGCTGGACGGCTACCGCTTCTCCATCTCCTGGCCCCGCGTCCTGCCCACCGGCGCCGGCGCCGTCAACCCGGCCGGACTCGCCTTCTACGACCGCCTGGTGGACGCCCTGCTCGACGCGGGCATCACCCCGCTCCCCACCCTCTTCCACTGGGACCTCCCGCAGGCCCTGGAGGACCGCGGCGGCTGGCTCGACCGCGACACCGCGTACCGCTTCGCCGACTACACCGCCGTCGTGGCCGACCGGCTCGGCGACCGCGTCCCCGCCTGGATCACCCTCAACGAGCCCTTCGTCCACACCGTCTTCGGCTACGCCCTGGGCACCCACGCCCCCGGCCGCGCCCTGATGTTCGAGGCCCTCCCGGCCGCCCACCACCAGCTCCTCGCCCACGGCCTGGCCGCCGCCGTCCTCCACGAGCGCGGCCTCGACGTCATGCTCTCCAACAACCTCACCCCCGTCGAGCCGGCCACCCCCGCCCCCGCCGACCTCGCCGCCGCCGCGGCCTACGACGCCCTCCACAACCGCCTGTTCACCGACCCCGTCCTCCTCGGCCGCTACCCCGACCTCTCCGCCCTCGGCGTCCCCGACGACATCTACGGCGCCGTCCGCCCCGGCGACCTCGACCTCGTCCACACCCCCGGTCTCGACGGCCTCGGCGTCAACTTCTACAACCCCACCCGCATCGCCGCCCCCACCGACCCGGGCCTCCTCCCCTTCGACCTCGTCGACATCCCCGACGTCCCCCACACCGCTTTCGGCTGGCCCGTCGTCCCCGATGCCCTCCGCCAACTCCTCGTCCACTTGCACGAGTTGTACGGCAAGTCCCTCCCACCCCTCACCATCACCGAGAACGGCTGCTCGGTCGAGGAGTCCACCGACCCCGACCACCCCCGCATCGACTACCTGTCCGCCCACCTCGACGCCCTCGCCCGAGCCGCCGCCGAGGGCGTCGACATCCGCGGCTACTACACCTGGTCCCTCCTCGACAACTTCGAATGGGCCGAGGGCTACCACCAGCGCTTCGGCCTGGTCCACGTCGACTTCGACACGCAAAGGCGTACGCCGAGGGCTTCGTATGCCTGGTACCGCGACCTGATCACCGCCTATCGAGGGCGAAACGAGCGGTAGTTGAAGTGTGGTGCGGCGATAGTGACCCGTTCGGCTCGGTGCAGGTCTGGTGGCGCTTCGCGCCGCGAATCCTCAGCCTCGTACCGCGCCGAGAGGCAAATGGCAGGACGTCCGACTGTCCGACGGCCCTCCGCCAGTGGTTCGGCCAGTCACGTGCGGATTGAGTACTGAGCGGGCGGTGGCAAGCCACCGCCCGCTCAGTACTCAATCGCGGATTTTGCGGATGTGGACGGCGATCCGTCGCCCGTTCTCGTCGCAAGTGACAGTGATTCCGGCTGGGCGGCCGGTGAGCGCCTTGCCCAAGGCCGTGAAGGGGCTCAGTTGGGTGCTCCCTTCGTCGAAGGGCTTTCCTGACGTGATCTCGTACTCCTGCTCCTCGTCCTCGCCGTCGAAACACAGGGTCACCACGCGGCCAGGGCTGACGACGTCAGCCGGAGCAGTGCGGTCGCCGGCGAGGTAGGCCTTGAGGACAGCCGCACGGGCTTCCAGGTCGGCCTGCTGGTCCCGCTCGCGCCGGAGATGATCTGCTCGTGTTCGCGGCCCATCCCGGTGGTCGGACGAGGACTCCTGTTCCAGTCTTTTACGGATCTGCCCCAGCTCGTGGTCGATACGCTGCCCCACTGGCCCTGACAGGAACTCCTGTCGGGCCGTAACCCGAGAGGCAGGGGCGGGAATCTCGGGTGGGGACGCCAGGCCCGCCATCGCGGGCGGCGGTACGAAGCCCGGCCGGTCCGAGGTCTGTTGGGCGGGAATGCGGAACATCTCATGCAGTTGCCCCGGAGGGCCGACCTCGCGTTCGACGGCTTCCTTGAGCCGAGCCTCGGCGCCTGCCCGGTTCCGGTACCAGTCCGTGCCCCAGATCCGGTGCAGCTTCCACCCCAAGCCGGATAGCACGGACTCACGGAGACGATCCCGGTCACGGGCCGCCTTCGACGAGTGGTACATGGCACCGTCGCACTCGATCCCAAGCGCGTACCGTCCCGGCCGCCGAGGGTCGCGGATGCCCAGGTCGATCCGGTAGCCGGCTACGCCGACCTGGGGCCGCACGGTGTAGCCCCAGCCTTGCAGTACCTCCAGCACCGACTCCTCGAATGGACTCTCAGGAGGTAGTTCCGCCTCCTCCAGTTGCTGGGCCAGAACGGAGGGACCGTGCTTGGCGTACTTCAGGTAGCGGGCGAAGTAGCGGAAGCTCTCCCCTCCGGTTTCGGCGAGTTCGTCGGGGTCGAAGGAGGCGACGACCTCGACCCGGAACCGTGCCCGGGTCACCGCGACGTTGAGACGGCGCCAGCCACCCGCCCGGTTCATCGGACCGAAGTTGCGGGAGAACTTGCCGAACGGATCAGGGCCGTAGCCCACCGACATGATGATGACGTCGCGTTCGTCGCCCTGGACGGTCTCAAGGTTCTTGATGAAGAAGCCGTCCAGACGGTCCTCGGAGAAGTGGTCGTCCAGGTCGGGTCGGTCATGCCTGGCATCGTCGACGGCTTCCCGGATGGCGTCCGCTTGGGCCTGCGAGAGGGCCACCACGCCGAGTGAGAGGCCGGAACGGGTGTCGAAATGGTGGATCACCCGGCGGGCTACCTCCCTGGCCTCCAGCGGGTTGTTACGAGCGCCGACTCCGGGCTGATAGCAGCCGTCCGCCGCTCGCAGGAAGGCCACGCCCACGTCGGGGCTGTCGGCCAGCGCACCTGGGAATGTGGTCATCGATCGGTCGTAGAACTCGTGATTGCTGAAGGCGATCAGGTGCTCGTGGCGGCTGCGGTAGTGCCAGCGCAGTGAGAGGTTTTTGATCATCCCACTGCCCTTGGCCAGGGTGAGCAGGGACTCATAGCTGGTCGGTTTGTCCTCCGCCTCACCGGGGACCGCGTCATCCTCGTCCTCGTCCTCGCCCGCGGTGAAGAAGGCGGTCGGCGGGAGCTGGTTCTCGTCGCCCGCGACGATCAAGGCACGGCCGCGGTAGACGCAGTTGATGGCATCCTGCGGCAGTACCTGGGACGCCTCGTCGAAGATGACCACGTCGAACGTGAAGTCCGGCGGGAGCAGCCTACTGACCATCAACGGGCTCATCATGAAACAGGGTTTGACCAGTCGTACGGCCTTGTCCGCCTCGCTGAGCAGCGTGCGGACCGGCCTGTGACGAGTCTTCTTGCGGCCCTCGGTGTTCAGCAGTCTGGTGCCCGCGTCACGCAGGACACCAGGGCGACGGGCGTCGCAGGCTCGTGCCACCCGGATCCGTGCCTGCTCGAGCAGGACCTGGTCGACCTTCCGGAACTCCGTCACCCGGTCGTCCCGGTCCTGGGACCGGGTCCAGAGCAGTCGGCCGTCGTTCTCGATGACGCGGTCCGCCCATGAGCGGAGGACGGCCTTCTCGACGACGGCGCGGAAATCGTCCCGTTCCACGCCCGCCTTGACGGCCCGCGCCACCAGATCGTCGAGGTGCCGCGCATCGAGTACCCGTCGGCCGCGCAGATACGCCGCCCACTCGTCCGGCCCACCACGGTCGCCGTCCAATTGGGCCAGCAGCGCCTCGGCGGACACGAGGTCCCGCGTCAGGGCGAGTTGCAGCTGTTGCTCCCGCTCGGCGATGAACAACCCGGTCAGCTGGGCGCTCGCGCGGGACCACCCGGCCACGGCGTCCTCCAGCTCCGCATCTCGCCTGGCGCTGTGAAGCGCCTTCGTGCTCTCGACCGGGAAAACCTGGCCGGTGACGAGAGCACAGGCCGTCCGCAGCTCGGAGACCCAGGCGACGGCCGCGCGGAGAGCCGACGGATCGGTGGCGCGTCCACGGTAGAGAACCTCAAGGAACTGCCGGTCCTGTGTGGCGGGAGCTTCGAACTGCTCATTCGCCGCGACGGCGTCTGACACCAGCCTCAGGGCATCCAGCGCGCCGCGCAGGGTCCAGTCGGTGCAGCCCGACACCGAGCCCACGGTCTGCAGTACATCCCTCGCCGATCGGAGCGGCGGCAGCTGGTCCCGGCTCCACCGGGCGGCCGAGGCGATCGGTTCGTCCTCCAGTGTATAGGGGGCGCCGACGGCCGGTGGGGGGACCAGCGAGTCCCGCCACCGGGTGAGGATCTCCGCGGCCTGTGCCGCGGCGGTCCGCGCCGCGGCACGAGGACTTCCGCCGTGCGCGAGTTCTCCTCGCAGGGCCTCTGGGTTCGTCACCCGTGGCGCGAGATCCAGGATCTCCTCGGCGCGGGCGAGCAGGTCGGCGGCGGCGTCGAAATCGGTGCCCTCACCCTTCCAGAGGTGTGCCAGTGCAGGGCTCTCCAGCCGGGCCTCCTGCGTCAGTGCCTGCTGGGCTTTCTGCCATGCGACTGCGCTGGGCAGCGCGGCGATGACGCTCTTGGTGCACTTGCCCTGATCGGGAAGGAGCGTGCGGACGAGTCGGCGGTCGGTTCGGCGTCCGGCTGAGAACCGGCCGACGAAGGTCTGGTGAACGGTGGCGAAGCGCTGTGCGACCTCCTCCAGCGCCTCCTCCTCCAACACACGGTCGGTGAAGACCTGCTGGGCCTTACCGCGTGCCGCTCGTAGGTTGTCGATCGCCTCGGACAAGCGGGACAGGGCCGTCCGGGCAGCGCTGAGCCCTTCCGGGGTCAGCCAGCGGGCAGGCGGCTTCTGCGCGGGCGGGGCAGCCGAGAACGCGGCCAGCCGAGCCAGTCGGAGGGCGTCCTCGCAGGTGACCGGCTCCGGAACGCCGTACATCCGGGCGGCGCCGGCGGAGAGTTGGCAGGCCTGGTTCAGCGCATCGGCGTCGGTCGCCAGCTGAGCGATCAGGGCCTCGGCCTGGTCGGCTGTGAGGACCGTCAGGTCCAGTGTGGAGGATGGGAGGTTCGACGGTGCGGACCACTCGGTTGTTCCGGCACGCGATCCGGTCGATGTGAGATCCATCCAGCTGGCACCGAGCGCGTGCACTGCGCGTCGCTCTGACTCCACGGCGTGGGTGTGCCGTCCGATGAACGACTCGACTGCGGAAGTGAGGTGGGCGAAGTCCAGGCCCAGCCAGGAGACGGGAAGCACGGGGCGTTTCTCGCCCATGCGCAGTGCCTCGACCAGACGGGCTGCGTCGTGGAGGCCCTCCCACCCCATGGCGTCGAGCAGCACCGCGTGCGGGGCGAGAGTGCGGCGGATGCCGTCGAGCTCTTCCAAAGCCCGGTCCAGGGCCTCCAGCTCGCCACGAACGCCGGCCAGGTCCCGCCAAACGAAGGCTTCGCCCTCAACGGCGGGACGCCAGGATCGGGCGATCCAGCCAGCGGCCTCGGTGATCTGGTGCAGGACCTCCTCTGTCATCCCACCGGCGTCGAAGGACGGTTCCGGGCGCAGCGGATAGACCTTCTCCAGGAGGGCGATGCGGCCCAGAATCGTGTGGAGGGACGCACCGAGGCCAGCGCGGTGCTCGTTCATCGCCGCGGCGTAGCCGGAGAGTTCTTCGCGGAGATCCTTCGCCGCGGAGCGTTCGCCGTTTCTGGCTCCGGGAAACGAGCGTGAAGGGGCTTCGAGTGCCCTGCCGAGTTCCTGGGCGACCTGCTTTCGGCCCATGGTGTTGCTGTGCAGGGCCAGCACGTAGTCGTCGAGACCTACGTCCTTGAGCCTGTTGCGTACGACGTCGAGAGCTGCGGCCTTCTCGCTGACGAAGAGGACGGTTCGCCCCTGGTCGAGGAGCCCAGCGATGATGTTGGTGATCGTTTGGCTCTTGCCGGTGCCGGGCGGCCCGTCCATGACGAAGCTCCGGCCTTCGACGGCGGCGGCCACACACTGGCGTTGCGACGAATCGGAGTCCAGGACCAGCGGAGTCTGCTCGGGAGGCTGGAGCTGGTCGATCCGGTCGAGCGGAACCGGGTCGAAGTCGAAGGTGGCGGTGGGAAGGTTCGAGTTTCCGCCCAGGCCGATCGCGCGAACCAGGTGGCTCTTCAGGATTCGAGCCCGGTTGTCCTTGAGGTCGCGGTACATGGCCTCCTTGCTGGAGTTGAAGGCATCGAGCACGATCCGGTCACGGACCGACCAGCCCTCGCGCTTCGAGGCAATCCGCCGAACCTGGTCCAGCAGCGCCGGGACATCAGGGAGGTCGACCTGTTCCGGACCCGGCCAGTCGATCCCGAGCTCCTCCATCTTGATCGCCAAGGCCGGGTTGAAGGTGACTTCCTCGTCGCCGTTGATCTCCAGCAGGTACGAGTCGCCCTTCCACTTGCGGAGCGTCACGGGAACCAGCACCAGTGGTGAGACGACGTTCTCCGCCGACGGTGCCGGCCGCCACTCCAGGAAACCGACGCCCAGGTGGAGCACCCACAGGCCGTAGTCGTTGAACTTCTCCTTTGCGACGGTCACCAGCCGTCGCAAATGGCGGTCCTGCTCGGCCTGCGTCGCCTTGGAGGTAGTGAGTTCGATTCGTTGGGTGGGGCGCCTGGCACTGGTGCGGGAAGCCGGTGTGTCGATCGGCCGGCTCCCGGCCAAGGTCGCCGCTTCTCGTGCTGGCTTGTCGAGCTTGACGGGCAGGGCCGACCGTGTCGCTCCGGGGTCCGGTTCGGACTCCTTGACCGGCGCGAAGACACATCCGCCGGACAACCGGTTGAGGATGTCGGCCAACCCCGGAGCGGTGATGTCCATGCCGGCCTGGTTTCTGGTGCGGCGGTAGCTCACGAGCCGGTTTCGGAAGCCGAGATCGATGAGGGCTTTCTGCCAGTGGTCGAGCAGTCCCTCCAACGGGTCAGTGCCACTCCGGCTTCCGGGGCGTCGGTATTCCAAGCCGGACAACTCCGTTCTGTCATAAGGGGATGCGCAGGTGAGCGCGTTGGATGAGCCTAATGCGTGGTGCCGTGCCGAGGGCGTTCGTGGCTGATCTGAGACCCGGTGCCCGGCAGGTGCCGAGCACCGGACTGTGATCACCGGTTTGCCGTAGCGCCCACCGAGGGCGACCTGGACCGCCGTGCTGACCGTCCTCGCCACCCACCAGTTCTGGCGTCAGCGGTAGTCGGCGTCCCGGGGAGGCGGTCTGTGTCCCGCCTCCCCGGGACGCCTACTGCGGTGCCGGTGTTCTCGCCGGGCTACGGCCGAGGAGGGTGTTCATCACCTTGAGGGCCGCTCGCTGGCGTTGGGGCTTCCTCGACCATACGGCTGGGCAGACCACGCCGAAGAAGAACAGCAAGCCAACTACCAAGGTCGGAGCGGCCGAGATGACGGCGATGGTCGTGTTGCCCTGGAAGCCGGCCACCATCGGGCCTGCGGTCGTGGCTGTCATGGCTGTCGGCGCCAGCCATCGGGCCGAACGCCCGGGCCCGCCGCCACGTGTCGGGTTGGGGCCTTCACCGGACATGGGACCGCGCTTCGGTCACCGGTCCGTGGCCGCTGGTCTCTCGGCCGATCCGCAGGCGCCCGTCGTCGCCGGACCCCCACCGCGCCTTGCGTCGGCGCGCGATGTCGCCCATTCCGTCCCCAATCCGATAGCGGTGGCACCGTGCCCCGCCCTGGGGGTGACCGGTGCCTGGCGATGACGATAGCGCACTTTCTTTGGAAAGAATCTTTGGTGAGCTTTCTTGGAGATGTTTGGTTGATCTTGGAAATTAATGGGTGATGCACTAGGCTTGCCGCATGGCCACACCAGTGGAGGAACTCGAGCAACGCCTCGCCGCTCTGCGCGCCCAGCTGAGGGAGGCACGGCGCGCCGGTGATTCGACGGCGACCTCGCGGATCCGCAAGGAGCTGCGTGAGGTCGAGGCGGACTGGGAAGCCGTGCTGGACGAGGAGGAGTTGCAGTCGCTCCAGGATGCTTCCGCTGTCGCGTCGCCGCCGGCGCAGACCGAGCAGCGGCCGGTCAGCAGGGCGATCCCCGGAGTCATCCCGGTGCGCGAGCAGGTCTACCGGTCGCTGACTGTTCTCGGCGCGCCCGCCTCACCGAAGCTGATCTCTTCGGTGTACGAGGCGTTCTTCTCCGAACCGCTGGTCGCCACCAAGCTCGCCTCACTGCGTCGGGACGAGGAGCGTTCCTTTACCGTGCAGGGCTACTCCCGCCCCTACTACATTTGCGCCGCGATCAACCACGACCGCCTCACCGCGGCCCGTGGCCTGCTGGCGGTGTCGGTCTGGTCGTTGGAGCAGCGCCTGATCACTCCGCTCAGCTCGCGTGCTGACTTCCTCAGGCACGCGATCGGGACGGCCGAGCAGATCCAACGCCTCGGCAACGCGGGCCACCCACCGTCCGAGGCGGCGTGGCGGCTGCTGCGCCGCTTCGCGCTCACGATTCCGGGCGCGTACAGCGAGTCCTTGCGGCCCGACCCCGACCGGGTGCTCTCCGCCGCACGGGCCGAGGCGGCGGTCCACCAGGACGAGGGAAACCGGGAGCGGGTTGATGCCGCTCGCCGCGCACGCGAGCAACTCAGCGACGTGCAACAGCTCTTCGGTGCCAGGGGACTGCACGATGCCCTTCGTAGTGGGGGCGCGGCCCTGTAGTCGCATCGGCATCTCAGGAGATCGGCGCCACCCCGGAACGAAGAGAGACCATGCCTTCTCACTCACCCGAGCCGCCCGACCGGTTTTCCCAACTGCGCGGTGAGCGCCCGCCGGCGCCGTTCACCGCCCGTAAGATCACCGCGCTGACGGCGAATCCGGCCTGTTCCCGACGGTCCGTCCTGGACGCCTCAGGGGTCGACAAGGCCGTCCTGGCCCGGCGGTTGGGCTATGAGCCGCGCTTCGGTCAGTCGCCGTTCGCCATAGCGCGGGAGGAGGCGTTCAAGGCCACCGTGCGATGGGGTGCGTACGCTGAACTGATCAGGCTGCTGCGGGAGGACCTCGGCGTACCGGTCGAGGAAGCGAAGCTGCAGGACCTCGGCGAGGTCGGTGGGATCACCTCGCTCGATGCGAGGGAGCGCGAGACCCGCAGCGTCATCGAGCGCATTGCCGCGGGCGACGAGGAACGGTTGATTCTTCAGAGCCCGGTGCTCACCCTGGACGTGGCCGGCCGGTTGGCCTACCTGGAACCCGATGTCCTGACACACCGGATCGACGGGAAGTTCCACGTGGTGGCGATCAGGTCGTTTCCCGTGATCGACGGTCAGGCCAATCCGGCCGCGGTCGCCCAGACCGCGAAGCAGGCTGCCGTGCACGTGCTGGCCCTTCGACGTGCGTTCGCGGCCGCGGGCCTGGACGTCGAGCAGATCGCCGGCACCTTTCTGCTGGTCTGCCCAAAGGACTTCTCCAACCGGCCCTACCTTCGGCAGGTCGACCTGCGACAGGAACTCGACGTACTCGCCTTCCAGTTGAACCGGCTCCAGCGGGCCGAGGACCTCGCTCGGGACCTTCCAGTGACGGCCACCCTGGACACTGCCCGGGCCCCGGGCGAACTCCACGAGTCGGTGGGGCGGCTGATGGCTTCCTATGTTCCCGACTGCCTCTCCTTCTGCGAGTTGGCCCACTACTGCCGTGACGAAGCCGATACTCATGCGTACCCGGCGCGGCTCGGCAGCGCAGTCCGGAACAGCCTTGCCGGTATCGACTCCACCAGCACGGCCCTGGCCTACCTCGACGGGGGCCTCCTGGCCGGCGAAGAGAATGCCGAGACCGTTGAACTGCTTCTCGCCGCCGATCGCCTGCACCGGCTGCGTAGGGGGGAGACCGCATGAGCATGCTGTCCACGGTTGCGACGCTCCGTGCGATTCAGACCGGTAGGGCCCAGCCGCTGACCACGGTCCGCCACCAGCATGTGGACGCCCGGCCCTTCGTCCTGGTGCCGCTGACTCTTGCCGGGGAGGCCTGCGCACCACTCGCCGCGCTGGTGGGCACCGACCCGGAACGTCCGATCCTGTTGACGGTCCGCCAACCACGGGATCGAGTCCTGCGCTTCAGGTTCGTGGAGGAGCTGGCAGCTCTGCTTCTGCCGTACATCGCGGGATGCCTGGACGAGACCGAGACCTACACGACAGGCAAGGGAAAGGGCGCGCAGGAACGTGAGTGCGCCCTGCGTGCGCCGCAGCTCCTCGTCCCCAACGGTGAGGGCATCGCTTACGTTCGCCGGCTCGGCCGACTCACCCGGCTGCGCACCACCGAGGGGCCGCACGCTGTCCACCCGGACGTGCCGACACTCGGCAAGTGGCTGACGTGGCTCGCCAACCAGGCGGAGTTTCCGGGATCGAGCACGCTACTTGCCGTCAGCCGGATGCTCACTGCGCACTGGGCGACCGGCCAGAGTTCCACCGAGGATTCCCATCTGGCGGCCGTGGTGGCCTGGATCGATCCACCCGAAGGAAGCAGTGGGGCGGTCGCCGCTCGGGAGACCGAGAACCCGTTGGTGTGTCCACCGGCCGGACCCGCCACGGACGCAGGGTTCGACGTCGTTCTCGACGACCTGCTCACTCGTTACGCGGAGGCCGACGGCCGGGTGAGGGAACGGCTCGGTGAGCGCATCGACAGTGCCCTGCGGGAGCAGTTGCGACCGACCTGGGACCTGGTCTGGCGAGGGGCCGGCCTGGTACGTGCCCTGCCCGAGGGGAACCACGTCGAGGAGCGGTGGACCTACGACCGCCGTTGGTTCTCCGACTATGCCGTCTACCTGGAGGAACACGGTCATCCGCAGGGCAAGCGCGATCGTGCGGTAGGCGCGGCACGTCGGCTGGCCCGTCTGGAGGACGCCGTCTCGCGCTACCAGACCGAGCGGGCCTTCGACGACCCACTGGTGATGGCGGAGTACGAGCTGACCGGTGAGGCCTTCACCGGGACCGTCGTCGCCCGGGACGGGGACCGGTTCGTGCCCGGTGGGAAGTCGCCGCGGTGGCGTCCGGTGATCACCGTGCGCAGCGAGCACCCGGTGAGACTCACGGTCGGAGCCGAGGTGAGGTCGCCGGCCCGCCCTCTGCAGAAGGCCGAGATCATCGACGTCACTCCGTACGACGGGACGCATCTGGTGGCGCTCCAGCTCGCCGGAGGCTTCGCGAGCAAGCGAAAGCCGCCCGCACCGCCCGGCACCCTCGCGGAGGTGGGCGAGAAGGTGACCTACACGGTGCTCGGCGTCGGCTCAGTACTGGCGAAGCTGCCAGCCGAGGAGGACACTCCGTGGACTCACGGAGGACCGCCCCCGCCCTATGAACCGACAGGCGAGGATGCCGAGGAGGAATGGGCATGAACGGCACCACGATGGCGGCACCGATCCCGGCCGCGCGCACCGCTGCCGACGAAGCACAGGGGCCAGGCGTTCGAGCCGATCGTGCGGTTGCCGGCATCCTGGCCGACCTCGACCGGTCCACCGGGCGGGGCGTGGTCGTGGACTCCCCTCCCGGCGCCGGCAAGTCCACCCTGGTGAAGCGCGCCACCGGTCACCTGACGGGGGCCGGTCACCAGGTGATGATCGTCGCTCAGACCAACGAGCAAGTCGATGACCTGGTGGACAGCATCGCACGTGAGTACCCGGACCTGCGAGTGGGCCGCCTGCACAAGGCCGGCTTCGTCCTGCCACCGCGTGTGGCCCGGCACGCCAATGTCTCCGGCAACGACAAGATCGATACCCTGCGTGACCTGCCGGTCGTTGTCTCGACGGCCTCCAAGTGGGCGTACGTGGACGTGGAGAAATCCGGAACGTGGCGATGGGCGATCATCGACGAGGCCTACCAGATGCGCTCGGACCGTCTGCTCGCGGCGGGGCCACTGTTCGATGCCCCAGAGTCCCAGGTGTTGTTCGTGGGCGATCCCGGCCAGCTCGACCCGTTCGCAGCCGTGGACACCGACCGCTGGCACGGCCTCAGCTGGGATCCGCTGCGCAACGCCGTCGACGTCACCCTCGCCCATGAGCCCAACCTGCTCCGGCACCAACTGCCGATCTCCTGGCGGTTGCCGGCGATGGCCGCCCCCTTGGTGGCGGAGGCCTTCTACCCCTACTACCCCTTCGAATCGGGCACCACGGCGACCGACCGCGTACTGACCTACGGGAGCCTGCCGCACCGGCTGACCCCGCAGGACACGGTGCTCGCCCAGGCCGCTGACTCCGGCTGGGGTTACCTCGAACTCCCGGGACGTCACACCCTTGACCACGATCCTCAGATCGCCGAGGCACTCGCCGTGACGGCATCCCGACTGCTGGAACGGGGCGCGCTGGTCAACGGTGAACCGTTGGAGCAGACGCGGATCGCGATCGGCGCGGCGCGGACCATCCAGGTGGACGCGGTACAGGCCAAACTGGCGGAACTGGGCCTCAGTGAGATCACCGTCGACACGGCCAACCGGCTTCAGGGACGAGAGTTCGACGTGACCCTGGTCTGGCACCCACTGTCCGGCCGCCCGGACGCCTCCGCGTTCCACATGGAGACCGGCCGACTGTGCGTGCTGCTCTCCCGGCACCGGTTCGCTTGTATCGTGGTGGCGCGCGCCGGCATCACCGACCTCCTCGACCGGCACCCTCGAAGCAGCCCGATCCACCTGGACGTCCAGCCCAAGTTCCCGGACGGTTGGCGCGCTCACCAGGTGGTCATGACGCACCTGGAGCGCCCCGAGCATCGGACCAGGCTGCATTAGGAACTGGTCGACGTCGAGCGTCGGTGCGTCCGCGTACTGTGGTGCCACCAGGGTGAGGGGAGGGGAGCCGTTGCGCAGGGTGCCGCCGGAGATGTTCCGGTTCACGACGGGGGAGAAGGCTGATCTCTACGGCGCGATCCTCCAGGCCTTCGGTGCGGCCAACGAGCGGTTGGAGACGGCGCTCGGGCTGGATGACGTGCGTGCCCGGTTGCGGACGGTCGGCTGGCTCGACGCCGTCCACGACGACGATCTGCAGGATGCGCTGCTCAAGCTCAGGGAGTGGCAACTGCTGGACGTCGTCCAGAACCACGCGGAGAACTACCGCACCGCCGAGGAGTACGAGCGCCGAAACCTCCAGTACTCGCTGACCCGGCGCGGTGAGGCGGCGTTCGCCGGGGTCGAGCATGCCCTGTCCGTGCTCGCCTCGACGGGGGCGCTGCAGACGGCGGTGCTGGAGGCGATCACGGACCGGCTCGACGAGCTGTACGTCCTGCTGGGGGATGCCGCCTCCTCGGACCGTCGGGTCTTCACCACGCTGCAGGAACTGGAGGGCCACCTGGAGGCGCTGCTGGCCAACACCAAGGTGTTCAACGGCGAGTTGCAGCGTCTGCTGCGCGCCGAAGGTGCGGACCTGGCGACCTTCCGCGAGGTGAAGGCCGCGACGGTGGCCTACCTCCAGGAGTTCCTCGTCAACCTCGACCAGCGAGGCCGGACGGTGGCCACCGCCGTGGAGCGGGTCGAGGAGCGAGGGCTCGGCCTGCTGCACGAGCGGGCGCTGCGGGGCGCCGAGCTGCCGCCGGTCGCCGACGGCGATCCGGCGCCGGCCTGGCTGGAGCGGCGACGGGCCCGCTGGGAGGGCCTTCGGGCCTGGTTCCGGCCGGCCGACGGGTCACGACCCCGGGCGGAACAGCTGCACGACGTGGCGAGGAGGGCGATCGTGACGCTCCTCCAGGTCCTCGACCGGATCACCGAGTCACGGCGCCGCTCGTCCAGCGCCGTCCAGGACTTCCGGGAGCTGGCCCGCTGGTTCGCCGCGGCGCCCGGCGAGGACCACCTGCACCGCCTGTGGTCGGCCGCGTTCGGTCTCGGGCCGGCCCGCCACGCACATCTCGCCCACCCGGACCCGGAGTTGGTGCCCTCGTCGGCGACCTGGGCCGAGGCCCCGCCGGTGGAGGTCTCGACCCTTCTGCGCACCAGCGGCCGCACCGAGCGGTTCACGCGCACCGGGAAGGTGCGCGACATCGGTGGCATCAAGGCGGCCCGGGTCGAGAACGCCCGCAAGGAGCGCGCCGAACTCGAAGCGGCATGGGACGTCCTGGGCACCGGAGGTCCGGTGCGGCTCTCCGGCTTCGGGACGCTGGACCACACCGTCTTCGAGCGACTGCTCGACCTCCTCGGCCGGGCACTGGCCGTACGACCGGACGTCGACGGAGCGCGTCGGGCGGTCACCTCCGACGGCCGCGTCGAGATCGTGCTCCGGGCGCTGCCCGACGGCGGGCGGGCCGTGCTGCAGACGCCGCGGGGGGCGCTGGAGGGGCCCGACTACCTGGTGGAGATCCGCAACCCCTCGACCATCGTGGAGCCGGCGGGATGAGCACCCTCGCCAACCAACTGGTGCTGGCCGAGCGGCAGGACGTCGCCCGGGGCATCAGACTGCTACTCGGCCGACCGCTGATCACCGAACGCGGCGACCCGCCCGCCTTCGAGCTGATCCGCCGCCGCCAGGACCCGTTGACGAAGTGGTTCGACTACCACTGCGGCTGGCAGCTGGTGGTGGAGCCGCGCCTGGGGTACGCGCGGTTGTCCAAGGTCCGGGCAGTCCCGGACGGCTCGCGCCCAGCCCGCCGGCTGCGGTCCGGCAGGGCGCCGTTCGACCGCCGCCGCTACGTGCTGCTGTGCGTGGTCGCCGCCGAACTGCTCCCGGTCCCGGTCACGACGGTCGGCCTGCTCGCCGACCGCGTCGTCCAGGCCTGCGCCACCGACGAGGCACTGCCGCCCTTCGACACGGCGAGCAAGCCCGAGCGGATGGCCTTCGTGGACGTCCTCAAACTGCTGGAGTCCTACGGCGCGCTCCTCACCGTGGACGGCGTCACCGAGAGCTTCGTCGACTCCGCGCAGGCCAAAGTGCTGTACCGCGTGGACGCCACCGTGCTGATGCGGCTGCTCGCAGCGCCCGTAGGGCCGTCCCGGCTGGCCTTGCCGGCGGAGGAGGTGCCGCTGCGGTACGAGGAACTGCTGCGCGGCATCGTGCGCGAGAACCGCTACGGCGGTGCCGACGCCTCCGACGCCCAGCGCAACCTCCGGCTGCGGCACTCGCTACTGCGCCGGCTCATCGACGATCCCGTCCTCCACCACGACGAGCTCTCCGCCGACGAACTGGCCTACCTCACCTCACCGACCGGGCGTCAGATCGTCTGGCGCGCCGCCGAGCAAGCCGGTTTCGTCCTGGAGGAACGGGCCGACGGGCTGCTTCTCGTCGACCCGGACGGGATCGCCACCGACAGCCGCTTCCCGGACGACTCCGCGACGGCCAGGGTGGCCGCCCTGCTCCTGCTGGAACCGCTGACGGCCGCCCCGGGCGGGCTGACACCGGAACAGCTCACGACCGAGGCGAACACACTGCTGCGGCGCTTCCCGCAGTGGGCGAAGAGCTACCAGTCGGAGGACGGGGCCCAGCGCCTCGCGGCCGATGCGGTGCGCGTCCTCGGCGACTTCGGCCTGGCCCGTCGGATCGGCGACCGCACCGTCCCCCGCCCCGCGGCGTTCCGCTACCGGACCACCGTCGGCGACGACCCCGCAAGCTGACCGCCGTCGCCGACCGCCCGCAACCTGAGCAGAGAGTAACTCCGATGACCGTCACGGAAGTTCAGCCGTTCCCCGCCTCCCGAGTGGCGGCAGGGGCGCGCTGGCAGCCTGCCAGGGCGGGCATCCTCAACGTCTGGCGCTACTACGACGAGACCTTCACCTTCCACGAGGGCCGGCTGCTCCTGCGGGGACAGAACGGCACCGGCAAGTCCAAGGCGCTGGAGGTGCTCCTGCCGTTCCTGCTCGACGCCAGCCTGCGCCCCAACCGGCTGTCGACCTTCGGCGGCTCCGAGCGCACCATGCACTGGAACCTGATGGGCGAGGGCGCCTCGGGCAAGACACGCGTCGGATACGTGTGGCTGGAGTTCGTCCGCGACAACGGAGACGACGGCGGCCCCGGTCACTTCACCTGCGGCGCCAGGCTCCAGGCCAGCGTGCACACCACCGGTGTCACCGTCGACTACTTCACCACCGACGCGCGGATCGACCGCCCCGGCGGTCTCTCCCTGGTCAACGACGCGGGCCAGCCGCTCACCCGCGCAGCCCTCGCCGAAGCCCTGCAAGGTCGGGGCGAGCTGCACGGATCACCGGCCGACTACCGCAACACGGTCCGCAGCACGCTGTTCCCCGGGCTGAGCGAGCAACGCTACGACGCCCTGATCACCGCCCTGCTCCAGCTCCGCACCCCCAAGCTCTCCGAGCGCCTGGACCCGTCGCTGCTGTCCTCCCTGCTCTCGCGGGCTCTGCCCCCGCTGGACCGGGGCGAGATCACCGAACTCGCCGAGGGCTTCGAACGCCTCGACCGCCAGCGCGAACACCTGAAGACCCTGGACGACGAGGTGGCTGCGGCCACCGCCGTCGCGAACCAGCAACGCGGCTACGCCCAGCGCGTCCTGCGCGCCGGGGCAGCGGCGCTCATCTCCGCGACGACCGAGATGGACAACCTCGCCCGCGTCGCGAGGGACAGCGAGGAGGCGCACGACGAAGCCCTCCGTCGACGCGACGAGAGTCAGGAGGCGAGGGAGGAGCTCGAACACCGGCGACAGGAGATCGACGGCGCCATCGAGGGGCTGCTGGACTCCGAGGTCTACCGGCAGGGACAGGAGCTCGACCAGCTCCGCCGCAGGTCCGACCAGGCCGCAGGGACGGCCGACCGGCTCCGCGCCGCCGCCGACCGGAAGGCCCGCACGGCCGCCGAGGACGCCGAGCGCGCGGACGACGCGCGGCTGCGCTCCGAGCAGGGGGCCGAGCATACCCGCGCCGCCCGGGAAGACGCCCGGGGCGCGGCGCGGCGAGCAGCCATGGAGTCCCTCTGCACGGAGGTGCAGACGGTGCTCGACGCCCCACCGGGCACGTCCGGCGATACGGGGTCCGGCGACACGGGGGAGCAAGGGCGCACGGCTCGCCGCCTGCTGCGCGGTGCCGTCGCCTCGCGGCACGGCCAGGTCACCCGGGTGCGCGCCGCCCTCGAACAGCACGAGCGGACCGTCGAGGATCGGACGATGGCGGAGCAGCACCTCGACACGGTGCGCGAGCGCCTGGCCGAGGCGATCGCGCGGCGCGACGGGAACGCCCGCGCCTACGAGAGCGCCGTCGACGCACACGCCGGAGTACTGCGCCGGTGGGCGACGGCGGACTGCACCGAGTTGCACGTCGACGATGCCGAGGAACTCGCCTCCCGCGCCGCCGTCGAGACCGAGGTCCTCGTGCTGGTCGAGGCTGCCGCCCGCGCGGCGGAACGCGCCATCACCGCCGAGGAGACGACCGCCCGGGCCGGCCGGGACGGCGCCCGCGCCCGGCGCGACCGGCTCGCCGAGGAGCTGGAACGCACCGCGGCCGCGGCCGATCTGCCGCCGGTGCCACCCCGCACCCGCACCGCTGACCGGTCGGTTCTGCCCGGCGCGCCGCTGTGGCGCCTGCTGGCGTTCCGGCCGGAGGTGCCGCCCGCCGACCAGGCGGGCATCGAGGCGGCCCTCGAGGCGGCCGGCCTGCTGGACGCCTGGCTGACCCCCGACGACGGCATTGCCGTCGTCGGCCACGACACCCTGGCCGATCCGGCATCGGCCGTGCCCGTACCGGGCCCCTCGCTGCTCGACGTCCTGGCCCCCGAACCAGACGGTCCGGTGCCGGCCGGTCAGGTGCAGCGACTGCTTGCGGGCATCGCCTACGGCCCCACACTCCCGGCTGGCCACCCGGCCGCCGTCGCCGCCGACGGGAGCTGGCGGCTGGCGACGGCGGTCGGCTCCTGGGCCAAGGAGGAGTCCAGCCACATCGGAGCCTCGGCCCGGGAACGCGCCAGGCAGCGGCGCATCGCCGACCTCACCGCCGAACTGGGCGAGGCCGACACGACCGTCCAGGGTTTCGAAGCGCAGCTGCGCACCCTCGCCGACCGGAGGACGCGCCTCGGTACCGACCTCCGGTCCCGGCCGCACCACCGGGAGGTGGACCGGGCCAAGCGTGACTGGGAGCGGTCCGAGTCCGAGGTCGGCGCCCGCGAGGACACCGTACGCGAGGCCGTCGAACGGCTCGCGCGGCAGGAGGGCGCGGTCGCGATCGCACTGCGCGCCCTCGCCGTCGCGTCGGCCGAGCACGCCCTGCCGACCGAACGCGCCGCCCTGGACGCGACGGCCAAGGCGGTCGACGCGCTGCGCGAACTGGCCGACGTCTGGCTCGACTCCCACCTCGCCTGGGAGGCTGCCCGGCACGCCTGGGACACCGCCCGCAGCCACGCTGAGGTGTCCCGGGGCGCAGCGGCCGAGAGCCTGGGCGAAGCCGAGACCGCCGAGGCCACCGCCCGCGGGCTCCGGGCCACGCTCGAGGCCGCCGAGAGCACCGTCGGCGAGGACTACCGCCAAGTGGCCACCCGGATCAGTGACTTCCGCACGGAGCTCGACCGGACCCGCCAGGCGATCGAAGCCGGCACCCGGGCACTGATCACCCTTGAAGGCCGGATCGGCTCGCTGAGCGCCACCATGGCCCAGGACGCGGCCCGGCACGACGGCGCGGTGGCGGGCCGCAACGAGGCCGCCCGGAGCTTCCGCCGCCTCTGCGTCCTCGGATTCCCCGACGACGCGGGCCTCGGCCTCACCCTCACCTCCCTGGACGGCACGCGTGCCACCCTCGAAGCGGCGCGTGAGACCGCCGCCGCCTGGCCCGCCCTGCCGCACAGCGCCAGGAACCTCGGCGACTCCCTCAACCGCCTCTCCGAGGCCGTCCACCGGGCCCGGCAGAGCCTCAGCAGTCGCGCCGATCTCGAACTCGAAGCCGAGGAGGACATCCACGTCCTCACCGCCACCATCGACGGCATCCGCGTCGGAGCGACCGGTCTCCTCTCGATCCTCACCGGCGACCGAGACCGGAGCCAGGACGACATCACCGCCGCCGAGCGCAGCCTCTTCGACCGGACCCTCACCGGCGACACCCGCCGCCACCTCGCCTCCCGCATCCGCCAGGCCGGGGAACTCGTCGAGCGGATGAACGGCCACCTCGAACGGGTCCGCACCGCCTCACGGGTGGCCGTGCGCCTGGTGTGGCAGATCCACCCCGACCTGCCCGCCGGCACCCGGACGGCCCGCGAACTCCTGCTCAAGGACCCGGCCCGGATCACCGAGGCCGACCGCGAGGCCTTGCACGCCTTCTTCCGGGGCCGCATCGAGGAGGCCAAGACCCGTAACACGGCGTCCACTTGGGAGGAGCAGCTCGCCGACGTCCTCGACTACACGGCCTGGCACCAATTCGTCGTCAAGCTGGACCGCGCCAACGGTTCCGGGTGGCAGCTGCTCACCAAGA
Organism: Kitasatospora sp. NPDC004799; assembly: GCF_040609095.1. Lineage (NCBI taxonomy): Bacteria > Bacillati > Actinomycetota > Actinomycetes > Kitasatosporales > Streptomycetaceae > Kitasatospora > Kitasatospora sp. NPDC004799. The sequence continues at coordinate 7,065 of NZ_JBEXJK010000004.1, read as the reverse complement.
AGCTCCACGGCGCGCTCTCGGGCGGCGAGAAGGCGATCGCCCTCCACCTGCCGCTCTTCGCCGCCGTGGCGGCGCACTACGAGGCGGTGCCGCAGTCGCCGCGACTGATCCTGCTCGACGAGGTCTTCGTCGGCGTCGACACCGTCAACCGCGGGCAGGTCTTCGGCCTCCTCGCGGCGCTCGACCTCGACCTGGTGCTCACCTCCGACCACGAGTGGTGCACCTACCGAGAGCTCTCCGGCATCGCCGTCCACCAGTTGATCACCGGCGGTGACGGCGACGACGCCGTCACCAGCGCCCGCTTCACCTGGACGGGCACCGACCTGCTGCCCGGCGGAGACGAAGCGGACGGAGACGAAGCGGACGGGGACAAAGCGGAGGAGGCGGCATGACGGACCGCCACCCCCTGGACCTCCCCGAACTCCGCCCCCTCTGGTCGGCCGTCCACGACCGGCTGTCGAGCGGCCGCCCCGTCAGCCGGGTGCGGTCCGGACCGCTCGACGACGCCGGTCGCGAGGCGTTGGCCGACCTCCTCGGACTCGACCGCCTCCCCGACGCCGAACCGACGATCCCGCTGGCCGGACTCGACCGCGCCGTGCTGGAGGCCTGCGGCCGACCCGTCCGGGACGTGGTGGCCGTGCTCCTCGGCCCGGTCGAGGACCGGGCTGCCGAGCGCGAACGCAAGACCGGTCAGCGCGACGCCTTGTGGGGGTGGCTGGCCGGCCACGACGTGGTCACCGCCCAGCCCGTCCTCCTGGAGTGGGTCGGCCACTTGCGGACCAACGGACTCGTCGACGGCTCACCCGACCGTACCCGGGATCTCCTGACCGCCGCGCTGACCGTCCTCGCTGCACTCCCCGCCCACGGCGAGCCACTGCCGGTCCTCGCCGCACGCCTCCTCGACGGAGACTCCCACGCCCTCGACGACGGGACCCGACTGTCCGGCGTGGTCCTTCGCGCTCTGGTAGTGCTGTACGGCACCGACATGCCCGACGACGCCGAAGGGCGACGCTCGCTCTGGAGCCGAGCGGGCGTGGCCGACGACGAACTGTCCACCAGCGTGCTCGCGGTCGGACTGCGCCCCGACGGCGACGGCCCGGTCGCCGCGATCTCGCGCGTCTGCGCCGACGCCGGCCACCCCGTCAGTCTCACCCTCGCCCAACTCCGTACCCCCGGCCGCTTCACCGGCCCCCCGGGGCCGGTGCACATCGCCGAGAACCCCAGCGTGCTCGCCCTCGCCCTACGCCGCTTCGGTCCTCGCTGCCCGCCCCTGGTCTGCACCTCCGGCTGGCCCAACACCGCGGTGATCCACCTGCTGCGCCGGCTGGCCCGCGACGGCGCATTCCTGCGCTACCACGGCGACCTCGACGGAGAGGGCATCCGCATAGCGGCCCATGTCCTTGCCAAGACAGGAGCCGCTCCCTGGCGGATGTCATCCGACGACTACCGGAGCGCCGTGGCACGGGTTCCGTCGGGCCCCGATCCGGGGCGTCTCACGCCCGCCCCATGGGACCCGGTACTTGTCGACTCCATGGCCGAACTGCGCACCGCAGTCGTCGAGGAGGTAGTCGCCGACCTCCTCCTCGACGACCTGGCGGACCACCGCCACGGATAGGATGACATCCCGTTCGACGGGCCGAGGGCTACCACCAGCGCTTCGGCCTGGTCCACGTCGACTTCGACACGCAAAGGCGTACGCCGAGGGCTTCGTATGCCTGGTACCGCGACCTGATCGCCGGCCAACGTGCTGGTAGCGCACGGTAGTTGGCCTCGCGGTGGAGGTGTCACCTGCGCGGGGTGGCGCCTGTGGTCGGCGTGCGGCCCGGTGGCTCGTGGCGGCGGCGCCGGATCCGTGTCGCCGGGCCGCGGGCCGGGGCCTCCGGCAGTGTCGGGCGGGTGGTCAGGTTCTGCGTGAGATGGCCATGATGTACTCGCAGGGGGTGTCCGTTCGGTTGGCGAAGCCGTGGTCCACGTCGGCCTGGAAGAACAGGGAGTCGCCGGTGTTCAGGGTCTCGCTGATCCCGCCGATCGCGACGGTGAGGGTGCCTTCGAGTACCACGAGTTGCTTCTCCGTGCCCGGCGGATACGCGGGCAGGAGCTCGGTGGAGACCTGCGGGGGGAGGTAGTGGACGACCATCTCGGCTCGGCCCGCGCCCGGGGCCGCTGACGCGATGTGTCGCTCGAAGCCCGTTTCCGGGTCGCGGAAGACGGGGCGATCGCGCTTGCGCAGGACGACGGCCACGCCGGACGCGGCAGCGGCCGGCGCGCCGATCAGGTCCGAGAGCGACACGGCGAGCGCGTGGGCGATCCTGGACGCGACGCCGATCGTCGGGCTCTTCTCGCCGCGTTCGACCTTGGACAGCATCGCCCGGCTGACCGACGACCGTGCGGACAGCTGCTCCAGCGTCAGGCCCGCCGCTTCGCGGCTTCGCCGCACGTTGCCGCCGAACGCGCCGGCCAGGTCGTCGCCGTCCTGCGGTTCGGTCGCGTTTCCGTCTCGCTCGACCACCGTGCTCCTCGATCCCTGGGTGCCGCACTGCCCACAGTGTAGGGTGTCTTCGATAGGAGATTTTGTCTTCTATCGGAGACATGCGGTACGCGTCCGACATGACGGAGGGGTTCCATGCGTTTGATCTCGAGTGGCCGGCACCATGCCACGTTCGCATTCGGCGATCTGCAGGTGATCTCGTTGCGGGACGGGTACATCGACATGCCGCCGACACGGCTCCGCGACGAGGACGGGTGCCCGCTCGACGAGTTGCCGGCCGCTGTCCCGCTGGTCGGCGACAACCTGCGGCTGTCGGTCAACGCCTTCCTCGTCACCGACGGCACGCGGTCGCTCCTCATCGACACCGGCGCGTCCAACGTCTGGCACGACCCCACCATGGGATTGATCTACGACGCGCTCGACGAAGCGGGGATCGACCGCGCGCAGATCACCGATGTGGCCATCACCCACAGGCACGAGGACCACGTGAGCGGCCTGATCGCGCCTGACGGTTCGGAGGCGTTCACCGGACTCGAGCGGGTGTGGGTCGGGGCGGGCGACACCTCGGTGTTCACGGGGCGGCTCGAGCCCATCCGCGACCGGGTCGTGCCCGTGTCGGAGAAGGTCGCGATCAACGACTGGGCCACCGCGATCCCGACACCGGGCCACACGCCCGGTCACACCGTCGTCCACGTCAGGAGCGGCGCCGGTCACCTTCTCGCCTGGGGCGACACCGTTCACGTCCCCACGCTCCAGTTCGACCAGCCGAAGGTGTCCTGGGAGTACGACGGCGACCAGCCCCAGGCCCGCGCCGCGCGAGCGGACCTCCTCGAACAACTCACCCGGCCACACCACTTCGTAGCCGGAGCCCACCTCGACTCACCCGGCATCGCCCGCGTAACCGTCTCCGGCGACGGTTACGCGCTGGAATACCTCGCACCGTCGATCGGCTGATCCCCGCGGGTCCGCTGCTGCCAGGGCCGGCCGTTCAGCCGCCCGGTATCACGTTGGACAGCGGCAGGCCCTCGAAGAAGGCCACCGCTTCCTCGCGCCAGTGGGGGCGCCAGCTCTGGGCCTCGGCGCGGGCCGCGTCGGCGCAGCGGCGCATGTCGGAGCGGAGCTTGGCGTCCACGCCCAGCGAGCGGGTCAGTTCGCGGATGTGGTCGACCGTGTCGGCGGGGCAGTGCGGGTCGCCGAGCGCGGACTCCACCACGGCTCGCTGCGGCTCGTCCGCGGCGGCGAGCAGGGCGGTCACGGCGTAGCTGCGGCGGCCCGCGCGGAGGTCGGCGCCGGTGGACTTGCCGGTGGTGCCCTCGTCGCCGAACAGGTCGAGGTAGTCGTCGCGGAGCTGGCCGCCGATGCCGACCAGGGTTGCGTACCGGCGCAGCCGGGCGTCGTGGCGGGCCACGTCCTCGCCCGCGGCGAGCAGGCCCAGCCGCAGCGGGGCGAGTACGGAGTACCGGGTGGACTTGTACTCGCAGACGGTGTGCAGGAACTCCTCGTCCGGGAGCGGTCGGAGGTCGCGTTCGAGGTCGGCGATCTGGCCGGTGACCGTCTCGGCGGCGGCGTCGAGCTGTACCTCCAGCATCGCCTGGCGCAGCTCGGCGGGGACGTCCGCCTCCAGCAGGACCCGGATCGAGAGGAAGGCGGCGAGGTCCCCGGCCAGGACGGCCAGGCCGAGGGCGGTGCGGTCCGCCTCCGGGAAGTCCTGGCGGTAGGCGTAGTAGGTGGACGGGCCGCCGCGGCGCAGGGGCGAGTCGTCGATGAGGTCGTCGTGGACGAGCCCGTGGGTCTGGAGCAGTTCGATGCTCAGCGCGGCCTCGGCCAGGCCGGGGACCGGGTCGGTGGTCACCAGCCGGGCGGCCTCGTACAGGAGGGCGACCCGCAGCCGCTTGCCGCCGCGCAGTGAGAGGTCCCGGAGCAGTTCCAGGCAGCGGGGGGTGAAGCGGCTGAGCGGCGGGGTGTCGAGGCGTTCCGGCAGGGCGGCGAAGTAGGCCTCGAAGCGGAGGTCGAACCGGTGCCGGTGTCCGGCGGCTCGTTCGCGGGCGGCTGCCATGATCGTCTCGTTCACGCGGTCCACCCTCTCATCCGTACGGGCAGGCCCGCGCCGCCGGGTCGTGGCCGGGTCCGTCGGCGGACGGCCTCCGCCGACCCGATTCCGGAAGATGCTTCAGGAGCCCCGGCCTCCACGGTCCGCCGGCCGGCCGCCCCCACCGGAGGTCAGCGCGGGGCGGCCAGCGCGTGGAGCAGTTCGACGGTCTCCTGCTCGTGCGACGCGAAGGCCCCGTGGTCGCTGTGCCAGGTGAGCGTGCGGGTCGCGCGCGCGGCGAACCGGCGTTGCAGGTCCGGGTGCATGGCGCGGTCCTCGGTGCAGACCACGTAGGTGCTGGGCCGCCGGCGCCAGGCGGCGCTGGTCGTCGGCTGATGGCCGGGGGCCATCAGCTGGGGGACGAGCCCGGCGGTGTGGCGGGCGCGTTCCGCTGCGCCGAGCTGGGCATGGAACAGCCCTCCCGCGGCTTCGGGGTCGATCGTCGTGGTGCCGGCGGGATCGCCGCTCATGCTGGTCCGCAGGTCGGTGGGTGGTGCGCTCGCGAGCAGGCCGAGGGCGGTCTCGCCGTGGTCGGGCATCGTCGCGGCGAGGTAGACGAGGTGGTCGACCTTCTGCGGCGGAAGTCCGGTGATGACGGCACCACCGTAGGAATGACCGCACACGACGGCGGGGCCGCCCACGGGCAGCTGGTCCAGTGCGGTCTCGGCCGCGGCCGTGTCGGCGGCCAGCGAACCACGGTGCAGCTCGGCGACGGCCACGGCGACACCACGGGCCCGCAGCCCGGCCGCGACGCCGTCCCAGGCGTGGCCGGTGTGCCATGCGCCGTGCACCAGCAGCACTCCGCGGGGTGTCCGGGAGGGCGAGGGAAGGATCATGACGGACCTCTCTCGGTGTTCCATTGATCGCGGAACAGCGGGAGGGGAATGCGGACAGCACGCCCTCACAGCCGTTCGACCATAAGAGGCACGGGCCGGGAGAAAGGATTCGGCTCCGCCCGGAACCCTCCGTCAGCTCCGGTCGGCGCGTGCGCCGGCGGTGCTGACCATGTGGGGAACGACCGGACCGGGGCCGGCCTGACGCCGGCCCGGCCCACCCGGGTCAGGAGGCCATGGTCAGCCCCGCCGAGGCGCCGCCGCGGCTGAGGACGACCGACCGGATGTGCTCCAGGGCCTGGGCGTAGTCGCCGCGGCCGGGGTCGTGGCGGACGGCCTCGGCCAGGTCGAGGACCCGGTAGGGCGGGCCGAGGTCGGTCAGCTGGGGGAGGAACTCGGCCTTGGTGACGGTCCATCGCTGTCCGGGCCGGGCCGGCGGCGAGAAGGTGAACCGGGCGATCGAGCTCCAGTTCCCGCGCGGGTCCTCCGCGCCGCTGTGGTTGAACATGTGTCCGGCGAGCTGGTCGCCCAGACCGTAGACCGTCCAGGTGTCGTTGATCTTCTCGTAGGCCTGCGGGATGTGGGCGTGGGTGCCGAGGACCAGGTCGATGTCGGGCCGGCCGGGGCTCTGCCCGGCGGACAGCTCGCGGGCGAGCGTGAGCTGCTGCTCGTCCGGGGCGTCCTGCCACTCGGTGCCCCAGTGGAGGCTGACCACCACGATGTCCGCACCTCGCTCCCGGGCGGTCCGCGCGTCGGTGAGGATCCGCTCCCGGTCGATGAGGTTGACCGCCCAGGGCCGATCCTTCGGCAGCGGGATGCCGTTGGTGCCGTACGTGTAGGCGAGCTGGGCCACCGTGGCGCCGCCGGCCGTGAGCAGCACGGGGCCGCCCGCCTCGTCGGCGCTGCGCGCGGAGCCGGTGTGCTTCAGGCCGACGGCGTCCATGGCGTCGAGCGTGCGTCGGATGCCGTTCGCTCCGTCGTCGAGGGTGTGGTTGGAGGCGGTGTCGCAGGAGCTGTAGCCGGTGTCCCTGAGCGCCCGGGCCACCTGCGGGGGCGACTTGAACGACGGGTAGCCGGTGAAGGGCCCGCCGTCGGGGCCGTACACCGTCTCCATGTGGCAGATGGCCAGGTCGGCGGCGGTGACCACCGGTTTGATCCCGGCGAGCATCCGGGTGAAGTCGTAGCCGTCGCCCCCGGCGTCCTCCCGGGCCTGCCGGATGATCTCGGTGTGCGGCAGCACGTCCCCCGTCGCGACCAGGGTGAACGGCCGGGGACCCGGCGGGGTCGGGGTGGCCGCGGGCTCCGGACTCCGCGTCGGCGACGGAACGGCCTGCCGTTCCTGCGGTGCCCCGCACCCGGTGAGGGCGAGCAGCAGGGCGGTGGCGGCTGTGAGGATCTCTCGGCGCGGAAATCGCATCGTCGGCTCGTCCCATGATCGGGGGATGTGACGGTCCGACTATGCGAGCCATGGATCGGGACGATGCGGAACCCGCGCCCGGAGATCACCCGACGGGGCCAGCCGCCGTCGTGCGACGGCGTGGTGCACGGGGACGACCACAGCGGGGAGGGGGGGGCCCGGCCGGGGCGGGGGCCCCCCCGGGGGGGGGGGGGGGGCGGGCGCCCGGGGGGCGGGGGGGGGGGGAGCCGCCCCCCGG
>NZ_JBEXJK010000003.1:0-62484 GCF_040609095.1 Kitasatospora sp. NPDC004799 | reverse complement strand
TTTTGTCGGTGGGGGCGTCGGGGGCCTCGGCTCCGGGCCGCTCGCCGACGGCCGGGGTCTCGGCGGGCCCGTCGGTCTCGCCGCTGCTGGGCAGCTGGGGGATGCCCGGAAGCTCGGGCAGGACGGCGCTGTCGCTCTCCTTGGGCCGGTCGGAGCGGCCCTCGGCCGCGGCGCGCTCGGCGGCGGCCTTCGCGGCGGCCGGGTCCAGCGGCAGTTCGACGACGTACGTGGTGCCGGTCTTGCCGGGCAGCTCGTGCGGCTGGAGCACACCGCCGTGGCGCTCGACCACCGCGCGGGCTATCGGCAGGTGGACGGGGCTGCCGCCGACGCCGGGGCCGCGGATCTCGACCCGGGCGACCTCGCCGCGCTGGGCGGCGGCCAGCACGACGGTCGGCGGCTCGGGGGCGGGCGGCAGCGCGGGCGCGGCGGCGCCGTTCAGCCCGGGCACGGCCAGGCCGGGGGAGGGGGAGGCGGGGGCGTCCAGCGCCAGCCCGACGCCGCTGACATCGGCGACCAGGTGGGCCAGCGCCTGGGCCAGCCGCTGCTCGTCGGCGATCACCTCGACCGCGGCGGCGTGCACCGAGAACCGCACCCGGCCGGGGCCGACCAGCTCGCCGGCCTCCTCGACGGCCCGGCGGACCACCTTGTCCAGGCCCACCGGCACCCGGGGCGCGGCCTTCCGCCCGCCCTTGCCGTCCTTGTCGTCCTTGCCGGCCTTGGGCTCCTTGCCGTCCCTGGCCTCGGGGCCGCCGCTCTCGCAGGCCTCGCAGCGCTGGTGGTCGAGCACGCCGTCGATCAGCTTCCCGAACCGGCGGCACTCGGCGGCGAGCCGGCGCAGCGTCCAGTTGGCCTCCGGCCAGAGCTGGCCGGCCGGGTCGGCGGCGAGCGCGTCGAGCCGCTGGTTCAGCGCGTTCAGCGCGCCGCCCAGCTCGCTCTCCAGGACGGCGGTGAGGTGCTCGTTGCGGGCGACCAGGGCGAGTTCGCGGCTGCGGTCGGTGAAGGTCATCACCGCGCCGACCAGCTGGTCGCCGTCCCGGACCGGGGCGGTGGTGAGGTCGACGGTGACCGGCCGGCCGTCCTTGCGCCAGAGCACGGTGCCGCGCACCCGGTGCTTGCGGCCGGAGGTCAGGGTGTCCAGCAGCGCCGACTCCTCCAGCGCCAGCGGGGTGCCGTCGGCCCGGGAGTGCTGGATCAGCGGGTGCAGCTCGCGCCCGCCGAGCTCGCTCGCCCGGTACTCCAGGATGTGCGCGGCGGCCGGGTTGACCAGCACGCAGCGGCCTTCGAGGTCCACGCCGAGCACGCCCTCGGCGGCGGCGCGCAGGATCATCTCGGTCTGCTTGTGCTGGCGGCGCAGCTCGGCCTCGACGCCGAGCCGGCCGGAGAGGTCGCGGACCAGCAGCAGGAGCAGGTCGGAGGAGGAGGGCGAGTTCTCGCGGTACGAGTCGTACGGGGAGCGGGCGTAGCCGCGGCCGTCGCCGTCGTCGGCGAAGTCGTTGCCGGAGACCTCGACCGGGAAGGTGGTGCCGTCGGTGCGGTGGGCGGTCATCCGGACCGGGCGGTCGAGGGCTTCGTCGTCGCGGGTGGCCGGGCGCATCGAGCCGGGGATGCGGCTGGGGTCGAACTCGGGCAGCAGACCCAGCACGCCCATGCCCACCAGCGAGGTGCCCGGCGCCTGCAGCGCCTGGACCGCCGCGCTGTTGGCGTCCACGACGGTGCCGTTGCTGTTCACCAGCAGCAACGCGTCGGGCAGGGCGTCGAGTATGGCGGCGAGGCGAGCAGCGCCTCGGATCGGCCTGCTGCTCACGTCGACAGGTCTCCTCGGCTCGGGGCAGCTCCTCCGGAGACGGCAGTATCTCATTCTTCTTTGCGGCGGGGACGACCCGCCTAGTAACGTTGGCGGTGGTTGGTGCCGAACCCCAGGGTTGTGGCATCATCACTGACACACGGAACGGGTCCGCTCGCGCGGGCATGCTCCATGTGGGGAGGCTTCGCCTAGTCCGGTCTATGGCGCCGCACTGCTAATGCGGTTTCGGGGTTATTCCTGATCGAGGGTTCAAATCCCTCAGCCTCCGCCAGTCGGGAACCCCCGTCGACGATCTCGTCGGCGGGGGTTCTTCGCGTTCCCGGGAAGATCGCGGCGCGGTCCGGGCCGGCCCGGGGCGGGCGGCCGGGGCGGGCCCCGGCGGGAGGCCGGACGGGGTCGGACGGGAGGCCGGACGGGGTCGGACGGGGTCGGGCGGGGCCCGGAACAACCGATTTCGTCCTACGCCGCAGGTCATGTAATGTTGTCCCCGCAACGCCCCGGCGGCAACGTTCACCAGGGCGAGCGCTCATAGCTCAACGGATAGAGCACTTGACTACGGATCAAGAGGTTGCAGGTTCGAATCCTGCTGAGCGCACCAACCTCCGCAAGATCGGGTTCGCCTGATCCTTGCGCTCATAGCTCAACGGATAGAGCACTTGACTACGGATCAAGAGGTTGCAGGTTCGAATCCTGCTGAGCGCACCATCGAGAAGCCCCCGGCCACCGGCCGGGGGCTTCTTCGTTCTCCGCGCTGGTCCGTTCGGGTGGCGTCGATTGCCGCCTAATGGATGAAATGCAGCCGTTTCGGGTACATCCCGTCCTGCCGCCCGGATGACCGCCGAACGGGTGGTACCCGGCCAAAAGCACAGGTGTCGCAGTATGACCGGCCCAGGATCGTGATTCCTTTTCGTCGGATCTTGTGCAGACTGCCCACCGCCCCGGCAGCGACCGCGAAGGAGAGCCGGATGAGCCGACAGTTTTCCCGTACGGCCGCCGCCCTGGCCGTCCTCGCGACCGGGTTGCTGACCGCCTGGAACGCCCCGCTCGCGGTGGCCCGGCAGTCCCCCGACAGCTGGTCCGCCGAGCACCGGGCCGTGCTGCCCTCCGGGCTCTCGGTCCGGTTCGGGTTCGAGGCCGCCCCGGGAACGGCCGTCACCGCCGCGCCGGGCGAGCTGGCGGACCGCTCCGCGGCGGGGCTCCCCGCCGCCCGCTACGCCGACGGGATGCGGCCGGGGGATCCCGCGCAGACCTTCGGCGCCGCCCCCGACCGTCCCCGGGCGGACGGTTCCTGGCGCACCGTGGGAACGCTCCGGCTGGACTTCTCCCGGCCGGTCCGCAACCCCCGGCTGCACCTCAGCGGCCTGGCCGCGCTCGCCACCGGCGGCTCGGGCAGCACCAGCACGGCGGCCCGGCTGACCCTCACCGGCGGCTCGCCGGCTGCCCCCACCCTGGTCGACCGCACCGACTGGCCCGGCTGGACGGTCGACGGCAACGCCCTCGCCCCCGCGAGCCCGGACGGCGCCGCCGACGGCGATCCCGGCTCGGCGGCCGAGGGTTCGCTGGAGCTGGCCGGGACGGTGCGCACCGCGGAGTTCCGGGTCGAGCAGCGCTCCGTCGCCCGGGCCGGCAGCACCACCGCCCCGCCCGTGCTGCGCCAGGCCTACACCGTCACCGTCGACGAGGACCTCGGCACCGCCCCGCAGGACTACGGCAACGCCTCGCACGTGGTCTCCGACCTCTTCCTGGGTGCCGACGCGACCGGCCCGGCACGCACCGGCCGCGGCCGTTCCACCGAGGCCGCGGGCGACGGGCCGCTGGTCCGGCTCGACCACGGGGCGGGCCTGCGCAGCCCGTTCGCCGGCCCGCAGCCCCGGCTCCAGCCCGGCCGCGGCGAGTACCAGGGCGCCGACCCGTCGATCGCCTTCCCCGCCGAGGCCGCGATCGGCCGCTACTACCGGCTCACCGTCCCGGTCGCGGTCGGCGACCAGCCCGCCACCCTGGCCGGCTGGATCGACTTCGGCCACACCGGCCGGTTCGACCCGGCCGGGCGGGTGCAGACCGAGATCCCGCCCGGCGCCGACACCGCCACCCTGGAGTGGACCGTCCCGGCCGGCGCGGCCTCGGGCGAGACCTGGGCCCGGCTGCGGATCGGCCGCGACGCCGGACAGCTCGTCTCCTCCTCCGGCTTCGCCGACTCCGGGCAGGTCACCGACCAGCGGATCCGGCTGACCGTCGGCGCCGCCCGGCCGGAGATCGCCGAGCCGGTCGACGGCGCCGTCCTCGCCGACGCCCGCCCGCGGATCAGCGGCGGGGGCGCGGTGTCCGGGGCCACGGTGGAGGTCCGCGAGGGCGACACCGCGCTCTGCACGGCCAAGGTGAAGCACGGCGGGGACTGGTCCTGCCGCCCCGGGACGGAGCTGGCCGCCGGTCCGCACGCCTTCAGCCCGGTGGAGACCACCCGCGGTGGCGTGGTGCTGCGCGGCGAACCGGTCCGGGTCAGCGTGAAGACCGTGCCGCCGGGCGCCCCCACCCTCACCGTCCCCGCGTACACCAACGACCCGGGGCTCCGGCTCACCGGCACCGGCGAGGCGGGCAGCACCGTCACGGTCGTCGACCAGGGCTCGGGCGACGACCTGTGCATCACGGGGGTGCCGGCGGACGGCCGGTGGTCCTGCCTGCCGGTCGAGAACCTGACGGACGGGAAGCACCTGCTCACCCCGGTCGCGGTCGACGTGGCGGGGAACCGGACGGCCGGGCAGCAGGTCGAGCTGGTCGTCGACACCGGCGTGCCGGCTCCGCCGGTGCTCACCGAGCCGACCCCGGGCGAGATCGTGCGGGCCAGCCGTCCGAAGCTGGCCGGCCGGGCGGATCCGGGCGCGAACGTGCTGGTCACGGCGCAGGCCGTGGCGGGATCGGAGCCGGAGCGGCGGACGGTGCTGTGCGGGGCGACGGCGGCCTTCGACGGGAGCTGGAGCTGCACGGCCAACCGGGACCTGGCGGACGGGGAGCAGTGGCTGACCGTCACGGCGACCGACCGCGCGGGGAACGGGGTCTCGGCGGAGCCGGTGCTGGTGCGGGTCGCCGCCGCGGCGGCGGTGCCCGATCCGGGGGCGACGCCGGCGAGCCCGGTGGCCGCGAGCCCGACGGCGCAGGGGTCGGTGCTGCCCAGCCCGGTGGCGGTGAGTCCGGCGGCCTCGGCTCCGGCTCCGGTGTCGGTTCCGGCCTCGGGGACGTCGAGCCCGGTGGCCGCGAGCCCGACGCGGCCGGCAGCGGCCCGGCCCAGCCCCACGGCGGCGGTGACGACGGCAGCGGTGACGACGGCGGTGCCGTCGAGCCAGGCCGAGCCGAGCCCGAGCGCGCAGGGTTCGGCGGTGGCCTCGTCGAGTCCGTCCGCCGCGACGGTGCCCGCAGTGGTGCCGATCGTCGTTCCGCCGGTGGCCGCCCGGCCGGTGACGGTCAGTCCGGTGCCGGCGGCGACCGGTTCGGCGACACCTTCGCCGTCCGCGAAGGCGGTACCGGGCACGTCGGCCTCGCCGGCGGCCGTCGTGACCACTACGCCCGCCGCTTCCGCTGCTTCCACCAGGCCCGTCCTCCCGACCCCTTCGACCATCGTGATCGTCTCCCCGACCCTGACCCCGGCCCCGAGTTCGGTTCCGGTCCCGGCCGTCGGTGTCGGCACCTCGCCGACGGCCGTCGCCGCGATGAACTCCGCGCTGAACCCGGCGGTGAACTCCCCGTCCCCGACCGGAGCCGCCGGACCCGCCGCAGCCGTCGAGTCCGCCGAGCCGGCCACCGACGCGGACCGGCCGCTGGCGGCGCCGCCGGCGAAGGGTGCGCAGGGCGCGTCCGGGGCGGCCGGCTGGCGCGGTGGCCTCGCCGGAGTCCTGCTGGTGCTCACCGGCCTCGGACTGATCACCCGTCGGGTGTTCGCCCGCAGGGCCGGTGCTCCTCGGCGCTGAACCGCGCCGAACCGTCCCGACCATCCGCTCATGTGCCTGCGCGTCAGGTCGGCTTTGGATGATTCGTCAGTAAATGTCGACACACCTCGGTTCAAATGTCGCATTTGATGACGTATGAACTTAGCCTGACCCTGGCACTGCCCGTCAGATCCGGGCCGCCCGTTGCGCGACACACCGACCCAGAGGATCCGTGCATGGACGTCACCCGCGATTCTTCGCAGCGACCCGACCACCTGCCCAAGGCGCTCCCGCCGGCGCTGCCGGAACGTTCCGGCTCCAGCCCGCTGGCCAGAGCCACCGCCGTCAAGACCGTCGAGCCGGGCGGCCCGGCCGACAGCGGTCCGGCGACCACCCCGCTGGCCGTCGTCCCGAGCCCCTCGCCGGCCGGCGGCGCGGCCGAGCTGCGCGATGCGCTGGAGACGGCCGCCCCGGAGACCGTCGAACTCCTGGACGCCACGGCGGCCGGAGCCCCGACCGCCACCACCTCCCGGCGCCCGCCGCGCGCCGACCAGGCGCTGCGCGAGCAGCGCGCCACCGCGCTGCCCGGCTGGATCGCCCTGCTGGCGGTGCTGATCGGCGTGGTCGGCGTCCTGTTCGTCCTGCTGCGCACCGGCGTCATCCCGTACTGGGACGCGCTGCCCGACCTGCGCGGCGCCGCCGCGAAGGAGAGCGGTCTGGTGGAGGTGGACGCCCAGTGGATCTCCGCGGCGGCCGCGGCCGGCCTGCTGGCGGTGGTCGCGCTCGCCGGACTGCTGGCCAACGCGGGCGGCGAGACCCGGGTGCTGACCCGCTGGGGCCGCTACCGGGGCACCGTCCGCCGGACCGGCCTGGTCTGGGTCAACCCGCTGCTGCGCCGCCGCCGGGTGGACGTGCGGCTGCGGCACTGGCGCAGCGAGCCGGTCAAGGTGGTGGACCGCACCGGCACGCCGATCGTGGTCCGGCTGCTGATCGTCTGGCGGGTCAAGGACACCGCGCGGGCGCTGCTGGCGATCGAGGACCACGAGAGCTACCTGCGCGAGCAGGTCCAGGCGGTGCTCACCCGCACCGCGTCCACCCTGCCCTGCGACAGCAACGCGGCGCCCGGCCCCGCACTGCGCGACGGGCAGTGGTTCGCCGACGAGATGACCAGGGCGCTGGCCGCCGAGGTGGCCCCGGCCGGCCTGGAGGTCTACTCGGTGCAGCCGCTGGCCCTGGACTACGCGCCCGAGGTGGCCGAGTCGATGCGCCGGCGCCGGCTGGCCGACCTGGACGCGGGCCTGCGCACGGTGCTGGTGGACGACGCGGTGGAGGCGGCGGCGCTCGCCGTCCGCCGACTGGAGCGGGCGACCGCGCACGAACTGGACGAGGCCGCCCGCAGCGCGCTGATGGAGCAGCTGCTGGTCGCCTTCGTCGCCCCGGCCGGAGTGGCCGCCTCGGTACCGCCCCCGGCCGCCCGCGCCGGACGGAAGGAAGGACGACCCGCATGAGGATAGCCACCGGCGCGTACACCGAACCCGCCGTCACCGTCGGCTCCGGCGGCCCCGACGGTGATCCCGGTCTGATCGGCTTCGAGGAGAGCCTCGGCCGCATACCCGCGATCGCCGGCTGCGGCTGCCCGAACTGCGTGGCCCGGCCGCGCACCGCCCGCTCCGCGCCGGCGGTCGGCGGCGGCCGAATACACCGGGCCGTGCGGAGCACCTGCCTGGCCACCACCGTGCTGGCGGGAGCCGGCGTCGTCGGCCTGACGGCCGGCGCCGGAACCGCGCACGCCGCAGCCGGCAAGCAGGGCTGGGACGGCTCCAAGTACTGGTTCAAGAACGGCAGCGGCGAGTGGCGCTGGACCAGCCACTACGACGTCTACGCCGACCGCACCGGGCAGAAGCGCGGCGGCTCGGCCGGGTCCACCGCCCGGACCGTCTCCAACGGCTCGGCCTCCTCCGCCGGGATGCGCCAGGGCTGGGACGGCTCGAAGTACTGGTTCAAGAACGGCTCCGGCGAGTGGCGTTGGACCAGCCACTACGACGTGTACGCCGGCCGCACCGGGCAGTCCGGCGGCGGCTCGGCCAAGGCCCCCGCGCAGCCCGCGCCCCCCGCGAGCCGTCCGTCGTCGAACTCCGCCCCGGCGTCCGGGAGCAAGGAGTCGGCCATCGACTACGCGCTCGCCCAGCTGGGGAAGCCGTACGTCTGGGGCGGCAACGGCCCGTCCGGCTACGACTGCTCGGGGCTGGTCCAGCAGGCCTACCGGCGCGCGGGGATCAGCCTGCCGCGGGTGGCCGACGACCAGTACGCCGCGACCACGCCGATCAGCGCCGGGCAGCTGCGCCGCGGCGACCTGGTGTTCTGGTCCGACAGCGGCCGGGCCTCGGGGATCCACCACGTGGGGATCTACCTGGGCGGCGGCCAGTTCGTGGAGGCGCCGCGGCCGGGCACGACCGTCCGGATATCGACCCTCAGCCCGGGCTACTACCCCACCCACTTCGGGCGGCCGTAGTCGCGCACGCCGTGAACGGGCCCCGGAAGCACCGCGCTTCCGGGGCCGTTCCGCGTGCTCAGGGCAGGTGCGGCGGCGAGCAGCCGTGCCGCTGGGCGGAGCGGGCGGCGAAGGTGCGCAGCGCCTCCTTCTCCAGGGCCGGGTCGGGCGCGGCGGCCCGGTTCCCGTCGAACACGGTGTCCACCGTGAACAGGGCGGTGGCGCCGCCCGGGCAGCCGGCGGTGGCCCAGGCCAGGCCGTCCCGGCCGCCGGCCGGACCGGTGACCGGGTAGTCGGCGACGGACGGGAGGACGGCCGCGAACGGCGGGTAGTACGCCCCCAGGCGGAAGCGCGGGGCGTCCTGGCCGGCGTACAGGAAGCAGTCCTCGACCGGGGCGCCCGGGTCCGCGGGCGACTCGTTGGTGACGCCGGGCAGTCCGGCGCAGGTGCCGCGCGCCGCGCCGTCCGGGACCTTGACGTACCGGGTGTCCGCGGGGACCTCGGTGATCTCCGGCCCGGCGGGCGCGGTGCAGCCCCAGACCCGGGCGGCGCCGTCCGCGGCCCGGGCGGCGACGCGGGCGAACCGGGCCCGCCGGGCCGGGTCGTCGAGGAGGTTCCGGCCGCCGGCGGGGAGGGTGTGGACGGTGACCAGCAGCTCCTCCGCGCCCGGGGCCGGGCAGGCCAGGGCGACCACGGCGGTCGCGCCGGCCCGGCCCTGGAGGTCCAGCACGCCCCGGCGGCCGTGGCCGAGCGGCATCACCATGCTGGTGGCGAGGCTCGGACGGTCCCGGTCGAGCGCGTGCAGCGCCGTGCCGACCCCCCGCTCGCCCCGGTCGACCCGGACGTCCAGCGAGCCGTTGCCGGGGCTGTCGGCGTTGTCGACGGAGCAGGCGGCCAGGCCCTCCGGGGCCGCGGCGTCCTTGCCGCGCACCCGGTCCACCCCGAGCAGGTCCGCGACCTCGGCGGTGTCCACGCTGCCGTGGCAGAGCCCGGCCAGCGAGCGGCCGTCCTGCCAGCGGTCGTACCCGCCGCCCAGGTAGAACACGGCGCCGGCGGCGAGGGCCAGCCCGACGGCGGCGGCGACCGGGAGCCGCCACCGCCGCCGGGCCCCGCGTGGTTCCGCGGGCCCGGGCGTCACTTGTTCTCGCCCCCGCGGCCGAGTGCGCTGGCGGCGTCGCTGCGACCGGTGTTGTAGATCGTCCGCATCTGCTGCTCGTCCCAGTCGACGGACGGGGCGTCCGCGTTGAGGCCGGCCCGCTGCTGCTGCCACTTCTCGACCATGGCGCTGATCCCCTCGTGTCCGCTGCGGCCGTTGGCACCGGTGAGGGTGTTCTCCTCGATCTTGCCGGCCGCGGTCGCGTTGATCTCCTCGGTGGCGCTCATCTGCCACCCCATGATCCCGCTGCCGAGCAGGCTCTGCGCCATGTCCGCCACCCCGGGGACGGGGACCAGCTTCAGCGGGGTGCCGATGCCCTGGTACAGGCCCTTGGCCCGCCAGGCCGCGACCTTGGTGTCGTCGTCGCGCTGGTCGAGGATGGCGTCGGCCTGGACGGCGTCGTACACGCCGAGGGCGACCGAGGAGTTGGCCATCACGCCCTTCCACTCCTTCTCGCCCACGTTCGGCGGGAGTTCGGCGAGCGTCTGGGCGACGTGCACCATCTCGGCCTGCTGGACGATGTGGTGGGACTCGGGGTCGTCGGCGACGCCGCGCAGGACCCGGATCAGGGAGCCCTTGTCGGTCGCCATCCTGGTCTCGCCGGTGGCCGGGTCGACCCAGACGCCGCTGGCGTCCTCGCCCGAGTGGTCCTTGGCGGCGCGGTTGGAGCCGGAGAGGATGTCGTGGGTGTCGGCGGCGTAGTCGGCCAGCGCGTTGGCGATCGGGCGCTGCATGCCGTCCGGGAGCCCCTCGTTCTTGATGCCGCCGTCCAGCATGTTGATGCTGTCGCGCATCACCCGGGCCTGGGCCTCGCTGTGGTGCCGGACGCCGTCCTCCTGGCCCGCCCGGTCGCCGGTGGCGGCGGCCTCGATGGCCAGGCCGAGCGCGTGCTTGTCCTGGACGTACTTGGCCTGGCGGCTGATCTCGTCCGGCCAGTGGCGGTCGTCCAGCAGGTACTTGAGGTGGTCGTTGGTCCGGGGCTCGCCCGGGTCCAGGAAGCGGGTGGAGGCCTGCGGGTTGTGGCTGAGCGACTCCAGGAAGCCGGCCACCGGGTCGCCGCCGCGGCCCTCGGTGAGGTGGTCCCACCTCGGCTCGTTGGACATCGGCACCCAGACCCCCTGCGGGCGCATGTCGGCGTCGCGCTCGAACTTGAGCAGGCTCTCGCCGTAGGAGTTGAGGAAGTCGGTGTCGTACTCGCCGGAGCGCATCAGGCTGCTCATCAGCTGGTAGCCCCGCGGCAGCGGGCCGCCGTGGTCGCGCGTCACGAGCTGGGGACCGAGCTCGATCATCTTGTTCTTCCAGTCCTGCATGGCCTGGGAGTGGCTCTGGGTGGCGGTGCCCAGGGTCACGCCCAGCGAGGCCTGGAGCTTCTTCATGGCCTCGTTGCGTTCCTTGCTGTACCCCCCGGGGAACTTCGTCGGGTCGTTGACGTCGCGCCAGAAGTCCAGGGTGCCGCGCGGGCCGAGCGTGGTGGCGAACTGCTCGGCGAACGCCGGGTCGTTCTTGCGCTTCTCCAGCAGGGCGTTGAACCTGGTCAGCTCCTCGACCGAGAGGTCGCCGCCCTTGCCGGCCAGGGCGAGCGCGTCGGTGAGGTCCTTGCGGGCCTCGGTGGCCTCGGTGAGGCTGCGGTAGCCGTTGGCGTTGAACGAGCGGTCGTTCGCGCCGTTCGGGTCCGAGCGCAGCGCCCAGGCGGCGGCCTGGTCCGCGTCGGCGGCCTGCTGGAGCGCCGCTTCGAGGCTGTGGACCAGGTCCTCCACCGCGCGCTTGCGCTGCGGCAGGAAGACCCGCTCGTACTCCGGGTCGCCCTGGGCGGACTTGTCCGTCAGCAGCGGATGGACGTCGGTGACCTTGCCGGTGCCGTCCACCTTGAGGTGGTTGGCCGGGCCGTCCTCGTCGGCGATCTTCTTCAGCCGGGCCTGGGCGGCGGCGAACTTCTGGGCTGCGTCGGCGAGCAGCCCGCTGATGTCGGCGGACTCCTTTCCGGCGGCGTCGAGCTGCTCGGCGGCCTTCTGGATCTGCGCCCGGGCCTGGGTGGCGGCCTCGCCCTCCCAGCCGGCGGCCAGCTTGTTCGCGACCTCGCTGGTCAGCCGGTCCTTCAGGCCGGTGTAGCGGGCCTGGAGGGTCTTCCACTCCTCGGCGGCCGCGTGCAGCGGCTCGAACTTGGCGTTGCGGACGATCTCGTAGCTCAGCACGGTGGTGGCCCCCCTCAGTTCCCGCCGGACAGGTTCTGCTTGTTCGCGTTCTCGGTCGCCGTGTACTGGTCGGCGGTCTTCCGCAGGCGCTGGGAGAGGTCGTAGAGGAGGTTGCCGAGGGTGGCCACCTGGTCGTCCCAGCGGATGGAGCGGTTGCGCAGCTCCGGGCCGGTCTGCCAACTGGTCAGCGCGGCATAGGCGGTGGTGGTCTTCTCCTGGGCGCCGTCGTCGACGGTGTGGAAGTTGCCCTTGATCTCGTCGATGGTGCCGGCCCGCGCCTTCAGGTCGG
This sequence comes from Kitasatospora sp. NPDC004799, assembly GCF_040609095.1. Taxonomy (NCBI): domain Bacteria; kingdom Bacillati; phylum Actinomycetota; class Actinomycetes; order Kitasatosporales; family Streptomycetaceae; genus Kitasatospora; species Kitasatospora sp. NPDC004799. Next base: position 50,635 of record NZ_JBEXJK010000003.1, on the reverse strand, counting down.
CGGGGGTGACGGTCACCTTGCCGCCACCTCCCCCGCTGCCGCCGGCGGAGTTGAGCCGCATGCTCGCGTAGCGCTGCCGGTCCTCGTCGTCGAACAGACCGTTCCAGGCGGGATTGTCGGCCAAAGCGTCCCCCGTATTGGCTCGTGGATGAAGTCTTGATGCGTTCTTGGCGGTTCATTGATCATGACAGCTCGTCAGCTGCGATGGTTCCCGCTCCCGCGGGTGCGGTCCGGGAACGCCACAGGCCGCGAACCGGGCCCGGGGCGGGGCGGGTTCGCGGCCTGTGGGGCACGGCGCGGGCGGGCTCAGGCGGAGGCGGCGTCCAGCAGGGCGGTCTGCTCCGGGGTGAGCTCCAGGGTGGCGCCGGCCAGCAGCGGTGGGAGCTGCTCGACGGTGCGGGCGCTGGCGATCGGGGCGGCGACCGTCGGACGGGCGGCGAGCCAGGCCAGCGCGACGGAGGCGGGCTCCACCTCCAGCTCGGCGGCGACGGTGTCCAGCGCCTTCAGCACCCTGGGGCCGCGCGGCTCGGCCAGGTAGCGGGCGGCGCCCTCGGCGCGGGCGCTGTCCGGGCCGGCGGCGCCCGGGCGGTACTTGCCGGTGAGGAAGCCGGAGGCCAGCGCGTAGTACGGGACGGTGGCCAGGCCATGGTCGGCGACCACGTCGGCCAGCGGGCCCTCGAAGGTGCCGCGCGAGACCAGGTTGTAGTGCGGCTGGACGGCGACGTACTTCGCCAGGCCCTCGCGCTCGGCGAAGGCCAGCGCCTCGGTGAGCCGCTCGGCGGAGATGTTGGAGGCGGCGACCGCCCGGACCTTGCCCTCGCGGACCAGCTCGTCCAGCGCGGTGACGAACTCCTCGACCGGGGTGTCGTCGTCCCGGTGGGTGTAGTAGAGGTCGATCCGCTCGACGCCCAGGCGGCGCAGCGAGTCCTCGGCCGCGGCCTTGATGGTGGCCGCGCCCAGGCCGCTGCGCTCGGCGAGCATGCCGACCTTGGTGGCGATCACGACGTCGTCGCGGTTGCCGCGGCTGCGCAGCCAGTTGCCGAGGACGGTCTCGGACTCGCCGCCGGTGTTGCCCGGGGCCCAGGAGGAGTAGACGTCGGCGGTGTCGACGAAGTTGCCGCCGGCCGCCGCGTAGGCGTCCAGGACGGCGAAGGACTGCTCTTCGTCGGCCGTCCAGCCGAAGACGTTGCCGCCGAGGGAGAGCGGGAAGACGGACAGGTCGGAGGTGCCGAGGCGCACCCGGCTGTGGTTTCCGGTCATGGAGGCAGTCAACCCTATTGCGCGGCGGGGCATTCCGCGAACGCCGCGGTCTTCACCGGGCTGTCGCACCGCTGTCGCACGTGGGGGTGGTGTGTCCCGCGCGACGGGGGTCCGGGGTGTGCCTGAGGTGGGCCGATTCGTTAGAGTCCGTGCCATGGCTGACAACGACTACGACCCCGCCGGCAGCACCCAGATGTTCCGGGCGTTCGTCGACGAGACCCCGGCGGCCCAGGCCCCGGGCTCCGTCTCCACCTACGGCAATGCCAAGAGCGGCAGCCGCACCGGCGTGATCGCGCTGGTCGCCGTCGTCGCGCTGGTCGTCCTGGGCGGCGTCATCTGGCTGGCGGTCAAGTGACCCTCGCGCGGGTGACCCGGCCGAGGGTCACCCGCGCGACGGTAGGAGTCCGCCTCAGCAGGGCTTGCGCCAGGCGTCCAGTTCGAGCTTCTTGCGCATCGAGCTGAAGCCCAGCGACGTGGCCTTGCCGCAGAACCGGTCCGTGTCGAGCTTGTACTCGACGTGGAAGACCGCCTTGCCCGCCTTCACGAAGGGGGCGACCCGGTCGCACTCGTCGAACTGCGCGCACTCCTCGTTGACCGCGAAGTCGAAGTCCCCGAGCAGCGCCGGGATCTGGTCCAGGTCGTTCTTCAGACCGATGGCCAGGCCGCGTTCGTGGGCGAGCTGCGCCAGCATCCGGTTGTACCTGAGCTGGTCGTCCGCGGTCAGCGGGAAGCCGCTGTTCTGGTTGTAGGCCTCGATGGTGTCCGGTTCGACGGCGTCGAAGCCCTTGCTCCGGCACATGTCGAAGCGGGCGGCCATCAGCGGTCGCAGCTGGTCGAGCTTGCGGATGTCGAACCACTTCTCGCCCTTCCACCCGGTGTCCGAGCCCTGGAGGGACTTGGCGAAGGCGGCGGAGTCGGGGCGGAAGTCCTCCCAGGAGCCGGCGTTGATGTAGCAGATCACCTTGCGGCCCTTGGCGTGCAGGGCGGCCACCACCGAGGCGTCGTTCTCGAAGCCGTCGATGTCGTAGACCGGGACGTCCACCGACTGGTCCACGCCGCCGCCGAGCTGCCACTGCCAGGCCAGGCCCGGGGTGGGCTGCCAGCGGGCACCGGCCGGCGGCGGTGCCGGGCTGCCCGGCGGGGTGGCGGGTGCCTGGCCGCCGGGAGTGCCCGGGGCCGGGCCGGTGGTGCCGGGAGTGGCGGGCGCGGGGGCCGGGGTGCCCGGGGCGGTGGTGGTCGCGTCGGGGGTGCCGGGGGTGCCGGGGGTGTTCGGCGCGGTGGCCGCGGGGGTGCTGCTCGGGGTGCCGTCGGCCGCGTCCTGGTCGTCCTCCGATCCCGAGCTGCTGCACGAGCTGACCAGCAGGGCGGTGGCGGTGGCGAGGGCCAGGACGGCCGGGAGCAGCCGGTTGCGTCGGTTCACGGTAGTCGGACTCCGGATCGGGTCAGGTCAGTTCGGCGGCGTTCAGGCCGTACGGCAGGGTGCGCCAGGGGTTCTCCCCGGCTCCCGGCACGGCGCAGCCGACGCCGGCTCGCCGGGCGGCGATCAGGGCGGCGGCGTCCCGGGCGTGCTCGGCGGGGACGTCGTAGACCAGGTGGCAGAAGCGGGAGGCCGCGTGCCGGCCGGTCCACAGCGGCAGCGTCATGGCGCGGTAGGCGTCCCAGTCGCCCTCGAAGGTGACCAGCAGGTCGGCCAGGCCGACCTCGGCGTAGCCCGGGTCCGGGTGCTCGCCGTGGCCGAACACCACGGTGCCGCAGCCGGCCGCGCGGGCGGCCGTGGCCAGCCGCCGGTAGTGCGCCAGCGCGCCTGGGTGGGTGGCCACCTGGTCGAGGTAGACGCCGGTGATGCCGTGGCGCTGACGGTACGTCAGGATGTCGGCCACCACGGCCGCGTGCGGTCGGCGGCCGTAGTCGGTGTCGGCGTAGCCGACCAACGGCAGGCCGGCGGCGCGGAGTTCGTCCGCCGCCTCGGCGAAGACGTGGTCCGGGACCTCGCCCGGGCCGTCGGCGAGGTTGAGCACGATGGCGGCGATCCGGGCGGGGTCGGCGGCGGCGACCGCCCGCCAGGCCGCCGGGTCCACCGCGGGGTGGACGTACAGCGGCACCAGCAGGCGGCCGTCGGGGGTCTGCCCGGCGGTCATGCGACCACCGGGTCGGGCGTGCGGGCGGCGGTGTCCAGCCACAGGTCGCGCAGGGTGTCGGCGAGGTCCGTGGTCGGCCGCCAGCCGAGCTCCCGGGCGGCGGCCGACACGTCGGCCTGCTGCCAGGAGACCGCGGCCGAGCGCTCCGAGCCGGCCCCGCTCTCGTCGATCCGGCCGGTGAAGCCGGAGGCGGAGACCAGGCCGTCGGCGATCGCCCGGACCCGCCGGGCCCGCCCGGAGGCGAGGTTGAGCACCCGGGGGAGCGGACGGTCGGCGGTGACGGCCAGGCCGACGGCCCCGGCGACGTCCCGGGCGTCGACGAAGTCGCGGTGGGCGGAGAGGTCGCCGACCGTGACCACGCCGTCGGCGCCCTCGGGCGCCACCCGGCGCAGCTCGGCCGCCAGCCGGCCGGGCAGCGAGCCCGCCGGGGCGCCCGGGCCGACCGGGTTGAACACCCGCAGCACCACGGCGTCCAGCGGCGAGCCGGCCACCGCGAGGGAGCCGGCCAGCTTGGTCGCGCCGTACACGCCGACCGGGCGGGCGTCGGCGTCCTCGGACAGCGAGCTGCCCGGCGCGCAGACGCCGTACTCGCCGGCCGAACCGATGTGCACCAGGCGGGCCTTCGGGGCGCCGAGGGAGAGCGCCTCGCAGAGCACCGCCGGGCCGCGGGCGTTCACCTCGGCGAGCTTCACCGCGCTGCCGGCCACCGCGCCGGCGAAGTTGACCACCGCGTCGGGGGCCAGTGCGGACAGTTCCTCGCCGAGCGGGCCGGCCTGGGCGGTGGCCAGGTCCAGCCGGAGGTCGTGGGCGGGCCGCCGGCCCGCGGTCAGCACGGTGGCACCGGGCAGTGACCGCAGGACGGTGGCGGCGTGACGGCCGAGGAAGCCGTCGCCGCCGAGGAGCAGTATTCTCACGCGGCCCGTCCGTCGCTCTCGACGCCCGCGGCGGCGGGCTCGGCGGGTGTGTCGTCCGGGGCGGTGCGGGCGGCCGGGATCGGCAGCTCCGCGACGCCCGGCGTCAGGTCGGTCGACTCGAAGGGCATCAGGACCGGGCGGATGGTGGAGAACTCGGCGTTGGCCCGGTCGTAGTCGTCGGGCCGGCCGATGTCGAGCCAGTAGCCGCCGAAGTCGTACGCGGACGGCGGGGTCCCGGCGGCCAGCAGGTCCAGCACCAGTTCGTCGAAGCCCAGCGGCAGGCCTGGGGTGTACGCGGCGAGCGCCGAGCGGGAGACGCCGTACACGCCCATCGAGACGCGGTAGTCGATGCTGGGCTTCTCCTGGAAGCCGGTGATGCTGCCCTCGGCGGCGGTCAGCACGCCGAAGTCGATCTTGACCTGACGGGCGTAGGTGGCGATGGTCAGCGGGGCGCCGGACGCCTCGTGGTGCTTGAGCACCCCGGCGAAGTCCAGGTCGGTCAGGATGTCGCCGTTCATCACCAGGAAGTGCTCGGGCAGGCGGTCCTGCATGGTGAGCAACGGGCCCATGGTGCCGAGCGGGCTGTCCTCGACGGCGTAGCCGACCCGCAGGCCCCACTGGGAGCCGTTGCCGACGTAGGCGCGGATGATGTGGCCGAGGTGGCCGATGGCCAGGGTGACGCTCTGGAAGCCCGCGGCGGCGAGCTGGCGCATCACGATCTCCAGGATCGCGTGCTGGTCGCCGATCGGGACGAGCGGCTTGGGAAGCGCGGTGGTGTACGGGCGGAGACGGACGCCCTTACCGCCGGCCAGGATCACTGCGTGCATGGTGTTTCCCCCACGGAAAGGATGTGCAGGACACGAACCTTGGTTACCAGGACGAGCAAGATCGGTCGCGACGGGTCAGACGTTGTAGATGTCGGTCTTGTAGCGGGCCAGGTTGGCCGGGTCGCGGAAGAACTCGATGGTCTGCTCCAGGCCCTGCTCCAGGCTGAAGGCGAGGGCCCAGCCGGTGGCCGCGCGCAGCCGGGTGGCGTCCGCGACCAGGCGCATGACCTCGGAGTTGGTCGGACGGATGCGCTGCTCGTCCTCCTTCACCACCAGGTCCACGCCCATCAGCTTGCCGACCAGGGTGACCAGGTCGCCGACCGAGATCTCGCCGCCGGTGCCGGCGTTGAAGGTCCGGCCGACCACCGCCTCGGCGGGCGCGGTGCCCACCGTGCGGAAGGCGTTGGCGGTGTCCTTGACGAACATGAAGTCGCGGGTCGGGCGCAGGTCGCCGAGGGTGATCTCGGTCTGGCCGGCCGCGACCTGGGCGATCACGGTCGGGATGACGGCGCGCATCGACTGGCGCGGGCCGAAGGTGTTGAACGGGCGCAGGGTGACGACCGGGGTCTCGAAGCTGGCGTGGTAGCTGTCGGCCAGCCGGTCCCCGCCGGCCTTGGAGGCGGCGTACGGGGACTGGGTGTTGATCGGGTGGTCCTCGGTGATCGGCACGGTCTGCGCGGTGCCGTAGGTCTCGCTGGTGGAGGTGTGCACCAGGCGGGGGACCTCCAGGTGGCGCACCGCCTCCAGCACGTTCAGGGTGCCGGTGACGTTGGTGTCCACGTACGAGTGGGGGGCGCGGTACGAGTACGGGATCGCGATCAGGGCGGCCAGGTGGTAGACCGCCTCGGTGCCCTTGACCAGGCCGTTGACCGAGCCCGGGTCCCGGACGTCGCCGAGCACGATCTCGACGGAGTCCAGCACCTCCTTCGACAGGGTCTCCAGCCAGCCGAAGGACGAGAAGGAGTTGTACTGGACCATCGCGCGGACGTGGTGCCCGTCGGCGACCAGGGTCTCGACGAGGTGGGAGCCGATGAAGCCCTCGGCTCCGGTAACCGCGACGCTGCTCATGCGGATTTTCGCTTTCTCGATCTGCCGGGGCGGTCCGGCGCTCTGTGGTGGCCGGCCGCCGCGGCCCGTGGGTGTCTCGGGTGGAGCGGGTACGACGGTGCACGCGGTGGAGGCGTGCGGGGTGTGTCGGTGTGTTCGGTGTGTTCAGCGGTGCCGGGTGGTGCGGCCGAGCGCGGGCCCGGCGAGTGCGGTGAGGACGAGGGCGGCCGCCCCGCAGCCGATCAGCTGCAGGACGATCGGGTCCGCACCTGCCAGCAGCCCGGCGCTCTCGGCGACCGCGGCGGCCAGACAGACGAGGGCGGTGCTCCAGCTGAACCCGAAGGCGTTCAGCAGCAGCGCCAGCCAGAGCGAGCCGCCGAGGAGCAGCATCGCGCCGAGCTGCGGCACGCCGAGCGCGGGGGCGCCGGGCCACAGCACGGTCGCGGCGGCGTCCAGCGCGGCCACGGTGGTGAGGTAGATGAACAGGCAGCCGAGCAGGATCCCGCCGGTGCGGCGGGAGAACTGGCCGCTGGTGTGGCTGGTGCGCAGTGCGGCCACGGCCAGCGCCCGGTAGCGGAAGAGCAGCCACTCGGCGAGGCCCAGGCTGAGCGTCAGCGCGATCATGGCCGGGCCGGTCGGGGTGGTCGACGTCTCCTGCGCGGGGTGCCCGCCGGTCTGCACGGCCTGGTGGATGGTCCCGCCGAGGCCGGCGATCAGCGTGAGCGCGCCGCAGGCCAGGCCGAACAGCAGGTGCGGGACCTCCTGGCGGACCGGCAGCCTCAGCTCCACGGACTCGCGTTCGCCGCCGCGGATGCAGACCAGCAGCTCCCGGACGGCCAGTCCGACCGCCAGCGCCAGCGAGGCGAGCAGCACGACCGTACGGACCGCCTGCGGGACGTCCACCGCCAGCACCACGCCGGCGCCGACCGAGGCCGGGGCCAGCGCCAGCAGCAGGAACTTCTCCCGCCCCAGGACCAGCAGCACGGTGGCCGCGCCCAGGTAGCAGGACTGCCCGGCGGCGAAGCAGAGCGCGCCGAGCGGCCCGCCGACCACGTACGCGGCGGCCGCCGCGACCAGCGCGCCGACCGGGGCGCCGACGGCCAGGCAGATCGCCGCCTCGCGGCGGCGCAGCCGGCCCAGCCAGCGGTAGGAGCGGTGCGCCAGCGCCTGGTTGAAGCCCCAGCTGACCAGCGTGGCGACGGACAGCGCGAGCATGCCCGAGGGCAGGCCGAAGCGCATCCGGGTGGTCGCGAACAGGTTGGCGCCGAGCAGGTAGCCGAGCCCCGGCAGGGCGAAGACCAGGCCCCGCACCACGCAGCGCCAGGGGTCGGCCCGCCAGGGGTTGGCGAACTCGGAGCTCTGGCCGGGGTAGCGGCGCTCGACCTTCTCGAACAGCTCCTCGGCGACGGTGAACGCGTCGGGCCGGCCGTACAGCAGGGCGGCCTGCTCGTCCGAGAGGCCGTCGGACTCCAGGAAGGCCGCGATCTCGTACGGGTGGACGGCGTCGGCGCAGACGTCGCGCAGGCGCTCGGCGAGTTCGTCCAGCGGGTCCGCGGAGAGGTGCAGCGACTCCTCGGGCTCCGGCTCCGGCGGGGCGGGGCGGCGGCGCTTGAGCGGCAGCGTGCGCAGCTGCATGGTGTGCTCGGGACCGGCCTCGCCCGGGATCAGACGCAGGGGACCACTCATGCGCCCACCTCGTAGTGCTCGGCGTCGGTTCTGTACTCGTTCACGCCCCGACCTCGCTCGGCTCGGGCCGGGTGGCGGCCGGCTGCTGGTCCCAGTCGGGGCTGGGGGCCTGGTCGGCGACGGCGACCACGCCGCCGGGCATCCAGCGGGCGGTGCCCAGGAGTTCGGTGTAGATGCCGCGGAAGCCGTCGATGTTCTGGCGGAGGGTGAACTGCTCGATCACCCGCAGCCGGGCGCCCTCGCCGAGCCGGGCGCGCCGTTCGGCGTCGCGCAGCAGCTCGATCGCGGCGGCCGCCATCGGCTCGGGTTCGCGCGGCGGGACGACCAGTCCGGTGTCGCCGACGGCCTCGCGCACGCCGCCGACGTCGGTGGAGACGGTCGCGCGGCCGCAGGACATCGCCTCGATCAGGGTGAACGGGAAGCCCTCGCTGATGCTGGAGAGCATGACCACGTTGCCCGCCGCGTACGCGTCGGTGATGTCGGCGACGCGGCCCTCGAAGGCCACCGACTCGGCTATGCCGAGCTCGGCGGCCAGGGCTATGCAGCCGTCGCGGTACGCCTCGCCGCCCTTGGGGGTGCCGCCGAAGAGCCGCAGCCGCGCCTCGGGGATCTCGCGCCGGACGATGGCGAAGGCCCGGATCAGCGTCTCCAGGTCCTTGATCGGGTCGACCCGGCCGGCCCAGCTGAGGGTCGGCGTCTCGGGCTCGGGGCCGGCCGGCGGGAAGGCCGCCGGGTCCACCCCGTTGTAGACGGTGCGGATGTGCGAGGACGGCGTGCCGCCGCGCTCCTCCCAGCGCCGGTTGTACCGGTTGCCGGGGGTGACCAGCGCGGCCTGCCGGTAGCTCTCCTCGGCGAGCATCCGGTAGAAGCCGAGCAGCAGCGCCTTGACCGGCCAGCGGTACGGGCCGGTGCGGTAGCCGAGGTAGCGCTCGCGCAGGTAGATGCCGTGCTCGGTGAGCAGAAACGGTACGCCGTACTGCTGGGCGGCGATCAGGCCGGGCAGCGTGGCGAGCCCGCCGCTGGCCGCGTGCGCGACGCCGTCCTTGGGCGGCTCGACCGCGAGCGGCCGCAGGGCGTGCTCCAGCAGGTCGGTGGCGTTCAGGGCGTCGTGCAGGGTGGGCCGGGAGACGGCGGTCGGCAGGTAGTCGCGGGTCCAGACCTGCTGGAGGGTGCGCAGCGCCCGCTCGCTGCGCAGCGCCGGGCCGAGCAGCCCGCGCCGGGCGAGGTCGGCGAAGCCGTACAGCTCGGTGCCGAAGTGGGTGGTGTAGACCGGGTCGAGGATGGAGTGCAGGAAGCGCTCGTACGCGTTGAGGAAGCGCCGCATCTCCTTGCCGCGCGGCGGCCGGCCCTCCGCGGCCGGGCCCCACAGCGGTGCGGTGGTGACCGAGCGCACGTTGGCGGGCAGCTCCCAGGCCAGTGGTTCGTGGCCGGTTCCGGTGACGGCGATGACGTCGAACTCGACGTCCGGCATCCCCTGGACGAGCTGGTCGCACCAGACGCTCACGCCGCCGTGCTGGTGCGGATACGTCCCCTCGGTGAGCAGGGTGACGCGCATTCCTGTCCCCCCTCCTGTTCTTGCGTCGGTTCCGGCCTGGACGACCGGAACGGGAGCCGTGACGGGGCCGGGCCGGGGGAACGGCCCGGCCCCGCCGGCGGGTGGTGCCGGTTACCGGTTGCCGGGGCGTCCGGTGGTGCTGCTCGGCGTGGCCGTCCCCCCGGGGGCCTTGCCGTTCTTCGTCGCAGCCTTCTCGCCGTGGTGGCCGTCGCCGCCCTGACCGATGGTGCCAGCGGCCACGTCCTTGCCGGGCACCGGGGTTCCGCTACCCGGGACCAGGGACGGCGCGGGCTTGCGGGTGGTGTCGCCGGGGCCCGCCGGGACGGGGGTGGCGACGCCCTGCGGGACGACCGTCCGGTCGGCCGGTGCCGGGGCCGGGACGGACTTGGCCGCGACGCTCGGCGCGACGGCGGCCGGGGCGGCCGGCGCGGACGGCAGCTGCAGGGTCACGCTGGTCTGCAGCGCGCCCGGGGACACCCAACCCGAGAGGCTACCGGCGTAGGAGGAACCGAACCCGGTCGTTCCGATGGCCAGCTTCTGAGCGGTTCCGGTCGGCATGGTGGCCTGGACCTGAACGCCGGACGGGGCGTTCACGGTGACGGTGCCGCCGACCCGGTAGGCGGTCACCTGGCCGGAGGCGAGCGCGGTGTTCCACGCCGCGCGGCGCTGGAACTCCAGGCCGATCTCGCGCTGGCTCAGGTTCACGATCGGGGCGCTGTCCGCGTGCAGCGACCGGTAGGTGCCGAGGATCCGCTCCAGCACCGGGTACAGGATGCGGTCCTCGGAGATGTTCGACTGGTGCACGAAGTGCGGCCGGGGGTCGTTGCTCAGCACGTGGCCGAGGTCGATCCGGGCCTCCAGCGGCACGATGTACGACTGGTAGCCGGTGTTGACGTCCAGCGGCTGCGGCAGGCAGGTCGAGTTGGCGTTGTTCTCGCAGATGCCGCTGCCGCCGTTGGCCGCGCTGGTGTAGATCCAGTTGTACTCGTCGGCCTCCTCCTTCGCCGTACCGGCGTTGTAGAAGACGTTCATCGGGTACCGCGGCACGGTCAGCACGTTCGAGCCGATGTTTCGCTGGCCGGTCTCGCGGGAGGCGTCGCTGGCCGTGAAGCTGATGCCGTGGGAGGCCACCGCCGGCGCCAGGTACGGGTTGTCGGTGGTCTCCTGCGGGGCGGTCTTCAGGCCGGAGTGCTCGCCGGTGACCAGGGTCTTCGGGTCGAAGGCCAGGCCGCGCGCGTTGGCCCAGTCGATGTTGTTCCGGATCTCGGTGGAGATGGTGTTCTGGTCGGTCCAGACCGTGTTGCCCGCGCCGTCCTTGGTGCAGCGCCACGGGACCACCGTGACGTCCTGCACGCAGCCCAGGTACGGGTGGGTGTAGGTGTGGTTGATCCACCGGTAGCTGTTCTGGTCGGCGATCATCCGGTCCGCCGTCGGGTCCACGGTGGTCGCGTGGTCGGCCTTCCAGTCCTCGCTGCCGCCACCGTTGAACACCATGTCCAGGGTGAAGCCGTTGGCGGCCTGCCACTGCTTCAGGTGGTCGGCGTCGGCGGCGGTCATCCGGATCGGGTTGGCGGTCTCCGGGGTGCCGGGCGGGCAGGTGACGTCGCCGGGGGTGCACTTGAGGACGGTGTCCCAGCGGTCGTCGGCCAGGAAGACGTCGTCCACGTGGGTGGCGAAGTAGTTGCGGTCGTAGCCGAGGTGGACGCCCTGGGTGAGCCAGTCGACCATGCCGCGGGCCAGCAGGCGGTACTGCTGCTGGTACTGGTTGTAGACGAACGTGACGACCAGTTCCTTGCGGCCGTCATGGGTGTACTCGCCGACCAGTGAACCGCGGGCGGTCGTGGCGGGTATCGCCGCGTCGACCAGCGGGACGAAGGAGGCGCCGGCCGGCAGAGCGGCGAGCGGGGTGGCCAGGTAGCCGTAGCTCTCGCCGACGTTCGGGTCGTTGTCCTCGAACGGGACGCTGCCCTTGAGGTACCCGAACGGTCCCGAAGTTCCGGCGGCGGTGGTGGCGCCCTGGAATCCGTCGAGGGAGCCCACGAATCCGGGATTCTGGGCGTAGTTCAGCCCCACCGCCGGACTGGCCCACGTGTACGCGTCGATCTGGCGGACGTTGAATGCGGCTTCGTAGCTCGCGATCGCCGCCATCTCGGCGCTGTTGGAGAAGGGGTTTTCGTTGGGCAGCACGATGCCCTGGAACTTGCCCCGGGACTGGCCGTTGACGGTGTCGCTCAGGAAAGCCGAGGTGATGACGGGACGGTTGGGGTCATTGAGGCTGATGACCTTGTACGGGGTGCCCTGGCCCTTCAGCTCGGCGGTGATGGCGGCGACGGACGGGCCGCCGTCGTCGACGACCAGGACGGTGAGGTCGATCCTGGGCGGCGTGGTGTCGCCGTGGGCCAGGGTGGTCTGCAAGCCGCTGGCCAGCAGGACTGCCGCCGCGCACGCGGCGACTCTTCGGGTCGCTCGACCCATGGTGATCCTCCCCTTGGGGCACGCGCCGCTGCTCCGCGCTCGCCTGCCCGTGTAGCTGTTCGCGGGCAGCAGGCTGCCCGGGCCCATCCTGGTCGAGGGACGGTGGTGCGAGGGACCAATTGGGCGAGAGTGCAGCGAACCTGTTACCAACGTTCATGGTGATGCCATGAAGGCGCTGATTGTGACCGGAACCGGACCGGCGGCGCAAATAATGAATTGGAAATGAAAAGCCGGACGCTGAGCGCTACAAGCGGTTACCGACGGTGTGGCCCGGCCGGTCGGGCGGGACACCTACACTGTCGTCGATGCGCATGACACTCTTGCACATCCCACCGCCCCGTCGGGCAGGTTCATGCAATATCGGGCACGGCTGTGCCATGTGACAGTCCGAATATGCAATGGAGGCGCTCGCGTGGTCGATCGGCATACCGGACCGGAGGGATTCCGGAGTGTGCGGAATGCGTCACCGGAGCCCGACGGAACGCCGCTCGTCGGCCGCAGCCTCGGTTTGCGCGGTGCACTGAATGCCCGGGATCTGGGCGGGTACCGGGCGGCCGACGGGCGGCTCCTCCGGCGCGGGGTGGCGCTGCGCAGCGACGGACTGAACCACGTCACCGCCGAGGACCTCGGCCCGCTCGCCGCGCTCGGCCTGCGCAGCGTGGTGGACCTGCGGAGCATGGACGAGGTCCGCGGAGCCGGCCTGGACCGCCTGCCGGGCGGCGTGACCCTCCACCATCTCCCGCTGCTGGCAGCGGACTTCGACATCTTCCTGCTGGTCCGCGACGCGCTGGCCGACCACAGCCCGCAGCGCCAGCGGGCGCTGCTCGGCGACGGCCGGGCGGCCGCCCTGATGACCGGCCTCTACCGCTGGTTCGTCACGGACCGGGTGGCGCGCGAGCGCTTCGCCGCCCTGCTGCGCCTGCTGGCCGCCCCGGAGGGCCCGCCGCTGCTGTTCCACTGCTCCGCGGGCAAGGACCGCACCGGCTGGGCCGCCGCCCTCCTGCTGACCGCCCTCGGGGTGGACCGCGGCACCGTCCGGGCCGACTACCTGCTCACCAACGAGCGCTCCGCCCCGGTGGTGCGGCGGGCGCTGGACGACTTCGGCGCCCGCGGGCTGATGCGCGAGCCCGAACTGCTCCTGCCGGTCTTCCGGGCCGACGACGGCTACCTGGACGCGGCCTTCGCCGAGGTCGAGGCCGGCTGGGGCGGCTTCGACGCGTTCTGGCGGGACGGGCTCGGGCTGGACGACGAGGTGCTGGCCGGGCTGCGCGCCAACCTGCTGGACTAGCCGCAGGCTGGCCGTGGGCCGGTTGCGGACGAGCCGGGGGCCGGGCGGAGCGGCCCGGCTCCCGGCGGCCGGCTCAGCCCTCGTTGATCAGCCCCTCGCGCAGCTGGGTGAGCGTCCGGGTGAGCAACCGGGAGACGTGCATCTGGGAGATCCCGATCTCCTCGCCGATCTGCGACTGGGTGAGGTTGCCGAAGAACCGCAGCATGATGATCCGGCGCTCGCGCGGCGGCAGCTTGGCCAGCAGCGGCTTGAGCGACTCCCGGTACTCGACGCCCTCCAGCGCGAGGTCCTCGTAGCCGAGCCGGTCGGCCAGCGGCCCGTCGCTGTCCTCCTCGCCGGTGCTGGAGTCGAGCGAGCTGGCGGTGTACGCGTTGCCGACCGCGAGGCCCTCAACCACGTCCTCCTCGCTGACGCCCAGGCAGGCCGCCAGCTCGGCGACGGTGGGGGAGCGGTCCAGCCGCTGGGAGAGCTCGTCGCCGGCCTTGGTCAGCGCCAGCCGCAGCTCCTGCAGCCGCCGGGGCACCCGGACCGACCAGCTGGTGTCCCGGAAGAAGCGCTTGATCTCGCCCACCACGGTGGGCATCGCGAAGGTGGGGAACTCCACCCCGCGCTCCGGGTCGAACCGGTCGATCGCTTTGATCAGGCCGATGGTGCCGACCTGGACGATGTCCTCCATCGGCTCGTTGCGGCTGCGGAAGCGCGCCGAGGCGTACCGGACCAGCGGCAGGTTGAGCTCGATCAGGGTGTCGCGGACGTAGGTGTGCTCGGCGCTGCCCGGGTCCAGCGCGGCCAGCCGCAGGAACAGCGAGCGGGAGAGCGTCCGGGTGTCCAGGCCGGCGCCGGGCGGCGTCCCCGGTGCCGCGTCGGGGCCGGGCGGCTGGACCGCTTCGAGCCGCTGCCGCGGGACCAGGTCCTCGGCGACGGCCGTGACATCGGCCTGTCCAGCGTGGATCTCCGCAGTGGCCAGCTCTCCGGACATGCACCCACCCCCTTGTGACTGTCAGCTGAACGGGGGCCGTCGCGCGGAGGTTCCCGGCGAGGGCCTTCCCCCTCCATACCGGAACACGGTCCACGGCAAACCCGAACGTCGCAAGATGTCACGCCGGGGTAACTCGCTGCGATTCTCATTCTTCCCAGGAATTGCCGGTCCGAAGCCTCGTCAGGATCCGGGAGAGCAGCCGGGACACGTGCATCTGGGACATCCCCAGCTCGGTGCTGATCTGGGACTGGGTCAGGTTGGCGAAGAACCGCAGCATCACGATCCGCCGCTCCCGCTCGGGGAGCTGGACCAGCAGGTGGCGGACCATGTCCCGGTGCTCGACCTCGGCCAGCGCGGAGTCCTCGTAGCCGAGCCGGTCGAGCAGCGCGAGCCCGCCCTCGTGCTCCTGCGCCGCCTCCAGGGACGCCGCGTTGTAGGCCCGCCCGGCGTCCAGGCAGGCCCGCACGTCCTCCTCGGGGATCCGCAGGCTGGCGGCGATCTCGGGCACCTTGGGCGCCCGCCCGTGCAGCACCGTCAGCTCCTCCATGGCGCCGCTGACCTGCACCCACAGCTCCTGGAGCCGGCGCGGGACGTGCATGGTGCGGACGTTGTCCCGGAAGTAGCGCTTGATCTCGCCCAGGATGGTCGGCAGCGCGTAGGTGGGGAACTGGACGCCGCGGCCGGGGTCGAAGCGGTCGATCGCGTTGATCAGGCCGATGGTGCCGACCTGGACGACGTCCTCCATCGGCTCGCTGCGGCTGCGGAAGCGGGTGGCCGCGTAGCGGACCAGCGGGATGTTCACCTCGATCAGGGCGGCCCGGACCCGCTCCCGCTCGGGGGCGTCCGGGGGCAGTTCGGCGAGCCGTTCGAACAGCACCCGGGTCAGCGTCCGGACGTCCACGGCGGGGCGGCCGCCGGGGCCGCGCAGCCGGTCCGGGCGGAGCTCGCCGGCCGGGCTGGTGATCGCAGCCAGCACCTCGTCCACGGACACCTCACCCCTCCCAAAGTCGTCAACGGCGGGCCCAGCGGATCGGGTGTCGCGGTTGGTTCACTACCTCGCCATGTCCGGCAAAACCGGTCATAGCATCACAAGGTGGGCACACATCGGGCAAGCACCCGACGGAGGTGTGTTGGTGGGGTGTTCAACCTTTCCCGGGCCGGCCGGCGAGGCGCCGCAAGGGTCGTTCCGGGACGTAGCAAGGCGCCCCGCCCGGAGGTCGGACGGGGCGCCGCGGGCCGTCCGGGCGAAGGGCCCCGGAGGGGGCGCGGACGGGCTGGGTGGGACGGGTCGGGGCCGGACGGGTGCTCAGACCTCGACGTCGGCGATCACCCAGGTGGCGAACTCGCGCCAGAGACCGGCCGCGGCCTGGTGGTCCGGGTGGGTCAGGTAGGCCTGGAGGGCGTCGCGGTCCTCGACCAGGCTGTTGATCGCATAGTCGTACGCGATGTCGCGCTCGGTGGTGTTCCAGCCGCACTCCCACTCGCGCAGCTCGGGGATCACCGCGCCGAGCGCCTCGAAGGCCTTGGCGCCGGCGAGCACGCGCTCTTCGTCCTTGCTGACGCCTTCGTTGAGCTTGAACAGGACCAGGTGCCGGATCACGATTGCCGCTCCTCGCGGACGGGGACAGAGGGTCCCGCTCACCGTAGCCGGTGCGCGGGGGCCCGTCGCCACGCGAGGGGGCGGGGGCCGTCCGTCACTTGATCAGACCGGTCATGAAGGTGCCGACCGCCTTGGCCGCGTTCGAGATCCCCTCGAACCCGAGCTGGACCAGCTCGGCGGACCGGGAGGGCGAGGTGATGATCGAGTAGAGCACGAAGACGAGCAGGAGGACCATGCCGATCTTCTTCGCCTGCGCCATCGGGTGACCTTCCTCCGAGCCGTGGGCCGCCGTCATCCGGTCCCCGAGCGGCCTGCAGGGGCAGCTTATCCACCCGGACGGGCTATCAAGTGTGCGACGCGTTCGGCCGGCGGGACGAAGGTCCCCGCGAGTGGGGCCTTTCTCCGGGTGCCCGGTCGCGGGCCGGACGGCAGGATGGATGACGTACCGAGGATCTGGCAGGAATCCCGGTACGTGGATCCGGAGCTCCCCGCTGTGGGACCGGTCGCCGCGGCTTCCCCCCGAAGCGGTGCCGGTTGTGGGACTCCGACGGGGGAGCGGTCAGTCCCCCCGAGCCGCTCCCCCCTCCAGGCTCCGTACGGACCGGGCACCGGTGGTCATCGGCCCGGGGTACGGAGCCGTTTTTCGTGCCCGGGTCGACTCGCCGTCGGTGCCGGTCGTCGGTGCCGGGAGTTCGCGGCGGGACAAACGCCGAGGGCCCGTCCGGATCGGACGGGCCCTCGGGCTTCGAGCGGTAGCGGTGGGATTCGAACCCACGGTGGAGTTGCCCCCACACACGCTTTCGAGGTCTGTGCGGCCGCGTCCGGCAAGGTTCGCCGGAGTTCCAGCCCCTGGTGGGAGGGGTGTCGTAGGGGTGCGGTGAACCCCAGCGAACGGGGGTGAATGAGACCAGAACTGAGACCAGAGACCCGGACGCTACCTGGGCGTTTGCGCCTACGACCCCGGCTCGCCGTTCGGGGGCTCGGCGCTCAACGCATCCATGATTGCTTCCGTGGTCCAAGCGCCGGCCACGCCGGGCCGGGCCACCAGGTACGCGGCCGCCTCCTCTGTGGACCAGCCGTGCGCCTCGCGCAGCCCGGACGCGAAGTTTCGGAGGTAGGCGGCAGACGGACGGGTCACCTTGGCGTCCGCGCGCCGCCACGGGGCGGTGAACGTCAGGACGGGGTAGCCGTCGATCTGCCCAGGACACACCAGCGTCTCGTAGCGGCCGGGCCCGAGGCGGACGCTGCCCAGCTTCAGAGCCGGTGCGAGGTCGAGGTCTCGCCCGGGTGACTCGTGCATCTCCTGGGCCGCGATGTCGGAGAACTGCTCGGGAGTGATCAGGTAGGCCCGGGCCGGCATCTCCCCGTCGTCCGTCTGGTCGTAGAAGCCCATGCCGCCGGTCCAGACCTTCGACTCCAGGGAGAAGTAGAGCTGTCCGGGCAGCAGCACGGGCAGCGCTGCACGGGGCGGCCGCTGGTCGCGGCACCCAGGGTAGGTCCGCGCACCGCCCGGCGGGCGGCCGCCCGCGATGTAGTACATCAGCCGGTCGAGGTGCATGTTCGAGCCGTAGGCGGCGTACCAGACGAGTTCTGGACGTGACTCGCGGCCGGTCAGGGGGTCTGGACGTCGTGCAGCACTCAGAGTCGTCATGTCACTCCGTTGAGACGTCGTAGCGGATGACGTGCCTGTCACCGGGGAGCGTCGTGATCATCACCCGGAGGGGCTTTCCGTCCTTGTCGTAGCCGGTGCGGCGGTGGACCGCGACCGGCGTGGCTGCGGGAAGAACGAGCCGCTCGCTCTCCTCTCGGGTGGGCATCCGGACCGTGATCTCATCGCTGTACCGCACCTGGATCAGACCGGCGCTGGCCAGGACGCCTCCGGGGGCCGACACATCCTCGGGGAGCATCAGCGGCGTGTTCCGGACCAGCTCTTCCGGGAAGTACGAGTCGGCGAGGGCATACGGCTCGTGATCCACGTAGCGGATTCGCTCGCGGACGACCGTCAGCGCCGTGGTCGGGTCGAGCTGTAGCTGTAGCGCCACGTCCTCCGGGGGCCGCCTGATTGACACCCGGATTTCCTGGCGCGGCTCGTGGCCGTTGGCAGCTATCTGGCTGGCCCACTGGTCGCCGGCGGTGTGGTTCGCCTCATGGACCGACCGAGACTCCATGGTGGTCCAGTTCCAGACGGCCGGCTCGTAGCGCTCCCGCACGAAGCTGCCGCGTCCCTGGGCGGACACCAGGAGGCCTTCGTCAGTCAGGCGGCCGAGCGCGAGTCGCACCGTGTTCCGGCTGACGTCGTAGGCCGTGGTCAGTTCCTCCTCAGACGGAAGTTTTTGGCCGGGCGCCAACTGCCCCTGCTCGATCTGAAGCCGCAGGTCATCGGCGATGGCGTGGTAGCGCGGGACCTGTTTGGCCATGTCTGGTCTCCCTGACTTGGAGGACTTGTTCCAACAAGGTACCCCGAAGCGCTTGACGAAGCGAGCGTCGATGCCCCAAGCTCATGCCATCAGCTTGTTGGAACAAGTCAGCCAACAAGACCAGGTGAGATTGCATGCCTGGTAGGGCCTTCTTTGGGCTGCTCTGAGCTGCGTAAACGCGCCCGGAGGGCGGTGTGACAGCCGTCCGAAGGAAGCGCCGTTCCTTGAGAACTGAAGAGTGATCGTGCGGGACCGACGCGAGGGCGGCGGTCGCGGTAGGCGCCTAGGTGGCGAACCGCCGTGATGAACGAAGCCCTCCCCCTACGCAGTGGCATGCCACCCCTTCCGGGGGTGTGGGGAAGCACAGCGGAGTCCCAAGCACGTGGCGGGATGAGACAGACCGCCCCCGTGGTGACCGGGTGATGTCGCCGGCGGCAGCGAGCCACGCAGCACCCCGATTCCGGGGTGTGCCGCCCCGCTCGTGCTGAGCAGAGAGGAAGCACCGGACCAGGCCCGAGAGACCTGACGCCCGTAGGACGGGCAACCCCCAATCACCGGCCCCCACCAGGGCTTCGACCCGAGGAGGGCGCGCCCATGGGCATGCGCCTGAGCTGTATCCGGCCCCGCCGCTGACCAGCGGGCGGGGCTCACCGCTTCCGGTCGCGTTACCAGCGATCACGGTCCCCGGCGCGCACCGACCGTTCTCACGGTCCCGGGTGCGCGTCGGGTTCCGCGGCTGCTCGTGAACGACGAGAAGCCGGGCCCGCGAAGTCGGGCCGCCGCGCACCCGGCCAAGGATCGCGCGGCGGCCCCGGGCCCACCCCCACCAGAGAAGAGGTAGACCCGTGAGGTCGATTGTTGCAGGCCAGATGGCCTTGAACGAGGACGAGTTCGCCGAGCTGGCGCTCGGCCTCGTCAACGACTCGGAGTTCACCCGGCTGTTCACCGGCGTGCCCGGTGAGAGCCCGGTCGAGCGCGCGGCCCGGATGGACGCGGCGGACGACGTCCTGGCGGACCTGCACCGGGAGGACCCGGTGCTCGCCGCCTACGCCGAACGCCTGCTGAGCATGGCGCCGGTGCCGCTGCGGCGCCCGGCCGTGATCCGCCGCACCGCCGGCGTCGAGCGGGTGGCCGCGTGACGACGGACCCCGCGCTCGTCGTGCTCACGTCCGCTCACTCCGTGCTCAAGACGCGCTCGCCGCTCACCGGGCGGTGGTCGCGGTGAAGCTGCGGATGAGCCCGGACCAGATCCGGTCCGCCGAGAAGGCGCTGGCCGTGGGCACGTGGACGATCACGCTCGGCGCGGTCCTCTACAGCGTGCTCACGGTGACCCCGCTGATGTCCCACCACAGCCCGAAGGGCTGGGAATGGACGGCCCCGATCCTGCCGTTGGTCGTGGACGCGGCGGTGGTGATCGTGGTCCGCATGGACAGCACGCTCGCCCGACTCGACGGCGACGGCGGCCGGTGGCCGGTCGTGCTGCGCTGGATGACCGGGCTGATGACGGTACTGCTCAACGTGGGTCAGAGCGCGTTGGATCACGACAAGGTCGGCGTCGCGGTCCACTCGGTGGCGCCGCTGCTGCTGATCGTCACGGCGGAGACCTCGCTGGCCTACCGGCGGGCGATCGCCGCCGCGCTGGCCGCTCGTGAGACCCGTGAGCGCGATGAGCGGGCCGAGCGCGAGCGCCGCGCCGAGCAGCGCCGCCAGCAGGAACGCGAGGAGCGGTTGGCCGAGTTCGACCGGGCCGACCGGGCCGACCGTGAGCGCCGTGAGCACGACGAGCGGATGGCCGCCCAGCAGCGTGAGCACGAGCTGCGGATGGCCATCGACGCCCGCCAGGAACAGCGGCGCCTGGAGGAGATCGACCGGGCCGAGCGGCAGCGCCGTGAGCGCGAGGCGAGCGAGCGTGAGCGCCGTGAGCGCGAGCGTGAGCAGAGCGCCGAGCAGGACGCCGAACGGCTGCGGCAGGAACTCCTGGCCGCGCCCGCGACGACCGAGCGACTGCCCGAGGACGACGCCCGGCTGACCGTCCAGACCGCCGTGGCGCTCGGCATCCCGCAGCGCCGGGCGGCCGAGCTGACCGGCTGGTCGACCGGTTGGGTCGCCGCCCGCTACCGGGAGTTCGGCACGGTCGGCACGGAGCGTCCCGCCCTGCACGCCGTCCCGACCGACACCGAAGAGACCACCGCGCCGCACGCCGAGGAGCAGGCATCGTGACCACCACCACCGACACCCTCCCCACCGCCGTCGACCAGATCCGCGCGGCCGGCGTGCTGCTGGCCCTGCTGCACGCCAACTCGGCCCTGCCCACCGCGACCATTCAGCTCCAGTACCTGCGGATGCCCGACACCCACGACTTCCTGTGGGGGCTGGAAGTCGCCCTGCACGACGGCCTCGACCACTTCGAGCAGTGGCGCCAGGCCCTCGGCATCGACCCGGCCGCCGTCAGCCACGACACCGCCATGCGCGGCACGCTCGCCTGGCTCACCGCCACCACCCCCCACGGCGGCATCCCGCTGAAGCTGACCGGCTTCTACCACCAGCCCGAACCCACCTCCACCGTGGCCTGAAGCCCAAGGAGCGCCCGTGAACAGCTGCTACTTCTGCGGCGAGAGCAAGCCGGACGTGGAGGTCTGCGCGGACCCGTTCGCGTGGGACGTCAACAACGAGAAGTGGATCATCCCGATCTGCGCGGACTGCTACGGGCTGAGCTGCGACGAGATCTAGCCCGCCCCCTGACCTGCTCCGCTGATCCTCAGCAAGGAGACCCCTGTCATGTCCGTGACCGAGATCCGGGTGGTCAGCTTCGGCTACCTGCACGGCGCCCCGCCCGAGGCGCACCTGACTCTCGACCTGCGCAGGCACTTCCGCGACCCGCACGTCGACCCGGCCCTGCGCCAGCTGACCGCGCACGACCTGCCGGTGCGCCGGGCCGTGCTCGCCACCCCGGGCATCCGGGAGTTGATCGCCGGTGCCGCGCTGCTGGCGGACTCGTTCGACACCGGGCCGTCCGAGGCGCCGCTGACCATCGCGGTCGGCTGCGCGGGCGGCCGGCACCGGGCCGCCACCGTCGCCATGACCCTCGCCAAGCGACTGTCCAAGACCGGCACCCGCGTCTGCCTCACCCACCGCGACCTGGCCAAGCCGGTCGTCGAGCGCTGAAGGAGCCCCCATGACCAGCATCCGCGCGGCCAGGTTCGCCGCCGCCTACGCCCTGCTCCGTGCCGCCGGTGACGTGGCGGACCACTGGATCCAGACCGACCACCAGGCCACCACCAAGGGCCACCACGACCACACCGACGGGCAGTCCAGTGCGGCCGGCCGTCGCGCCTGCGCCGCGCACGTCGCCTCCTACACCGCCGCGCAGGCCGCCGCCCTGCTCGGCGGCGCCCGGCTGCTCGGTGTCCGTCTGCGGCCCGGGCCGGTGGCCGCCGCCCTCGCCCTCTCGGCCGTGACGCACTACGTCGCCGACCGGCGCGAGCCCCTGCGCCGGCTGGCGGACGCGACCGGCAAGGGCGTGTTCGTGCGGCTGGCCGATCACGGCATGAACGGCGGCTACCTGCTCGACCAGTCGTGGCACCACGCCTTCGAGGCCCTCGCGGCCCTGATCGCCTCCGTCTGACCGGCGCTGACGGTTGCCTGTCCTCGCCCGGCCCTTCGCGGGTCGGGAGGGGGCGGGGAGTCGGGACAGCCCCGGCCCACCAGGAGGCCTGCGATGACCGTGAACGCCACGCCGGGCAACGGCGCGAGCAGCACCAACAGCACCCGCAACGGCTTCGGCTCCGGGGCGACGTTCGCCCCCGGGATCAGCATCAACGTCAACAAGAACACCACCACCGGCGGCGGGGGCGGTGCCCCGAGGTTCGGTGCCGCCGCGAACCCCGGCACCGGCGTGGACCGCAGCAGCGCCCTGGCCCTGCCGGAGCCCGCGTTCTACTCCACCGGCGACGTCCGCTCCTACTGCGAGGCCCTGCGCGCGTTCGGCGCCTACGCCGCCGTCGAGGTGGAGGTGGCCGCCGAGATCCTCAAGGCCGCGCTGGAGCAGGCCCCGGGCGCCCCGGGTGACCACGTGTTCCAGAAGAAGATGCGGGCCCGCTCCGTCGCCAAGAAGCTCTCCAAGGCCGCCGACGCGCTGACCGACGCCGCGAAGGACGCCGCCGCCGCGTGGGCCGCCTTCCAGCGCGAGTACGCCGACGTCATGGCCCCCCGCCCGGCCCAGCAGCAGCACCGTCCGTTCCAGTTCTGAAAGGGGGCACCACCGTGCCGAAGAAGGACACCGACCCGGAGGTGCAGCACCGGGAGAACCTGGAGGGCGCCAGCACCGGCAAGGGCGTCGCCGCGTGGCTGGCCCACCGGGCCAAGCCCTACACCCCGCCGTGGATCCTGGCCGGCGCGACCGGCGTCGCCGGGACCATGGCGTGGATGCCCGCCCACGACTCCACCGGCTACGCGGTCGGCCTGACCCTCGGCTCGGTCGGTCTCACCGCGGCGACCGCGTGGGCGGGCAAGACCACCTCGCCGCAGCGCCGCCTGCACTCGGCCGTGACGGTGGCCGCCGCGTCCGGCTGGTTCACCACGACCGCGCTCGGCGGGTGGAACGGCTTCACCTTCGGCACGTTCTGGCTCGGCGGCAGCATCCTCGCCCTGTCCTGGAACGTGCGGCAGATACTGCGCCGCAACCCCGACGCCGTCCAGGCCGCCACCGACAACGCGGACGCGTCGCTGCTGGAGAAGGTGAAGCTCGCCGGGGCGAAGATCCGCAAGAGCGAGGTCGAGCCGAACCGCGTCACCTCCGAACTGGTCCTGCCCGCCGGGGAGATGACCAACGACGACGTCACCCGGGCGCTGCCGAACATCGCCTCCGCCCTCGACGTCGCCCCCACCGCCGTGCGCTACCTGCCCGACCCCGACTCCGCCCGCCGGGGCGAGCTGGTCGTGGTGCCCCGGGACATGCTCGCCGAGGTGGTCGAGTGGGAGATGCCGACCAACATCGGCGGCTCCATCGCCGAGCCGCTGGTCATCGGCCGCTACGACGACGGCTCCCCGCTCCTGCTGTGGCTGCCCGGCGACCCGGAGACCGGCCGCAACGGCACCCACCTGCTGATCTGCGGCATGACCGGCTCCGGCAAGGGCGACGGCGCGCTCAACGTCCTCACCGAGATCATGGGACGGCGCGACGTCATCGTCTGGCTGTCCGACCCCAAGAGCTTCCAGGACTTCGGCCCGCTGCGGCCCGGCCTGGACTGGGCCGTGGAGGGCGGGGCCGAGACCGAGACCATGGTCAGCGCCTTCCAGGCCGTCATCCCCGCCCGCACCCGCTGGCTCGGCGCCCACGGCTACCGCCAGTGGGTGCCGGCCGCCGCCGAGCAGCAGACCGACCCCGGGCACTCGTGCCAGAAGGGCCGCGCCTGCAACTGCCCCGGAATGCCGTTCCTGGTCGGCTGGTTCGAGGAGGCCGCCGCCACCATCCGGTTCATGGGCGACGAGGGCTTCACCGAGATCGCCCAACTCGCCCGCGCCGCCGGCGCCGCCCTGGTCATCTCCCTCCAGCGGCCCAGCCACGACCAGATCAGCACCAGCACCCG
Source organism: Kitasatospora sp. NPDC004799 (assembly GCF_040609095.1). Classification (NCBI taxonomy): domain Bacteria; kingdom Bacillati; phylum Actinomycetota; class Actinomycetes; order Kitasatosporales; family Streptomycetaceae; genus Kitasatospora; species Kitasatospora sp. NPDC004799. The sequence continues at coordinate 26,861 of NZ_JBEXJK010000003.1, read as the reverse complement.
GGCCTCCCTGCCGTCCGCGCTCGTGTTCGGCCTGGACGCCCGGGACGAGGGCATGGCCCTGCCCGTCCCGGTCCTGGACGCCGGCGCCCACCCGGGCGCCTGGGCCAACAGGCGGCCCGGCTACTGCTACCTCGTCACCCCCGGCGTCAACGAACAGCGCTACAGCTCGCCCGGGCGGACCTTCCGCTTCACCGGCCAGGCCGCCCGCGTCATGGAACAGCTCGCCGCGTGGGCCGTGCGCAACGGCGCCAAGGTCGACCCCGTCACCGCGAAGGCCGCCGCCGGCGTCGCCGGCAAGGCCTACACCGACCGCCACCACCAGGACGCCACCGACCAGGACGGGGACAGCGTGTACGCGGACGGCAACGGCAACGGCAGCGGCGACGAGGACGGCGGTGTCGAGCGGCGGTTGGACCCGGAGGACGAGGGCCTGGACCCGCAGGCCGAACTGCCCCCGGTCCCCGACGCGCTGGCCGGCCTCACGTTCGGCGCCGAGTCGAACGTCCCGACCTTCACCGCCGAGGAGGCCCGGGCCGCGATGGACGCCATCGTCGCCGACTTCGAGCAGAACGGGACGATGGTGATCGGCCCCAAGGACGTCATGGAGCACGCCGAGAAGTTCGGCCGCACCCGGCAGTGGGTGAGCGGGGAGTTCCGCCGCCTCATCGAGGACGGCCGCCTGGTGCCCACCGCGAAGGGCGGCCGCTACCGGATCGTCCCCACCCCGGCCCTGGTCTGACAGTCCCTGACATCTGACAGCTCCTGACACCCATTCTCCTAGGCAGACGCGGGTGTCAGGGGCGCCTGACAGCGGCCCTGACACCCGCTGACACCCGCCCCTGACACCCCGCGTACCGCCCCCAGCACCCGCCCGGAAGGGAGGCTCTGCCATGCCCCCGAACACCATCCGCCCGCTCGCCGCGACCCACCTGCGCGAGGCCCTCCAGGCCGCCGCCGACCGCGAGCCCGCCACCGCCCTCGCCGCCCTCATGCACATCGACCCCGACTCCTGGCAGGCCATCGAACACCGCCTCGCCGCCCTCGGCACCGACCTGCTCGACGTCCTCGCCCACACCGCCGGCACGGGAGGAACCCCCCGATGAGCACCACCACCGACCTGATCGCCGCCGCCGTCCTCATCGGCCCCGGCGTGCTCCTCAGCCTCCCGATCGTGGCCTCCCAGCGCGGCGCCACCGCCGACAGCGCCACCGTCCACCGCGCCCTCGCCGCCTCCGCCGCCGAACGCGCCGCCCGCACCACCGACACCGGCGACGCGGCCCCGCCCGACGGCGGCGAGGGCGCCCCCGCCCCGGCCACCGCCGCCCCGGCGGCCCGGCTCGCCGCCGTCCACCAGCTCCCCAGCGCGCGCGTCATCCGCGCCGCCTGACCGGAAGGCCTGCCCGTGCACGACGACCGAGACCCGGACGACTTCTTCCTCGCTGAATGGGACGAGGACCGCTCCAACTACGCCCGCTGGGAAGAGGAGGAGAGGGCCGCCGAGGCCGCCGCCGACGCTACCCCGTGGCAGGACATGGACACCGACGACGAGGCGGACGACGACCCGGACGACTGGGACGACGACCAGCCCACCTTCTACTGACGGACCACCCACCTCAGCCCGCACCCCACCACGAACGAAGGACCCCGTGGACACCGTGCTCGCCAGCCTCATCGCCGTCATCGGCACCCTCACCGGGAGCCTCGGCACCATCCATCTCCAGCAGCGCGCGACCCGACGCGCCGTCCACCGCCACGACCTCCAGAGCGCCGGCGGACAGCTCCTCACCGCCCTGACCGCCTACCGCGCCGCCGTCTACGCGCTGTGGACCGCCAACACCACCAACCCCGACGCCGACAACCCGCCCACCGAGCAGATCACCACCGTCCGCATCGCCCGGGCCGCGCTCACCGCCGCCCGCGACGCCCTCTTCCTCCTCACCACCGACACCGCCGTCCGCGACGCCGTCCACAACGCCCTCGACGCCACCTTCGCCCTCGGCGACGACCAGGAACAGGACCAGATCACCACCGGCCGGCCCGCCGCCCTCGCCGCCCACCACACCCTCCTCGACGCCCTCGCCGCCGCCATCAAGACCGCCTGACCGGAAGGCCTGCCCGTGTACAACGACTACGACTACGACCCGGACGAATACACCAACGAGGACATCGAGGACTGGGCCCCGGGCGAGTGCGACCACTGCACCGGCGGCGAGCCCACCGAGACCCCGTTCGGGTTCATCTACTGCGCCTGCCAGATCGGGCAGGGCGCCGACCCCGAGAACTGCGCCTGCGGCCCCGACCAGGACTGACTTCGCCCAGAGAGACAGAGGACTTCATGACCGAGACCTTCGAGACCCTGCGATACACCGCCGACGTCGTGTGTGTCTGGAACGGCCGTGTGCTCCTGATCGAGCGGGGCTGGCCGCCGCACAAGGGCCAGCTCGCCCTTCCCGGCGGGCACGTCGACCCCGGAGAGACGTCCCGCGCCGCCGCCGCGCGCGAGCTGCTGGAAGAGACCGGCATCCGCGTGGCTGCCGAGGACCTGACGCTGATCGGTATCTACGACGCCCCCGAGCGCGATCCGCGCGGCAGGTACATCAGCGTCGCCTACCGGATCGAGGTGTCCGACGACCCCCGCGCGCAGGCCGGGGACGACGCCACGGCCGTGGCGTGGGTGTCGCTGGGGGACCTGCCCGACCTCGCCTTCGACCACACCGCGATCGTGACCGACGCCCAGCTCTGGCGGCCCACCAGTCCCTGCCGCCCCACGCTCTGATGCCGCCCGGAGCGGCCGGCCATCCCGGCCAAGGAACCCGGCCGCTCCGGTTCCCCCGCCCCATCGAGACGAGGAGAACCCCCAGCATGACCCATTCGACCACCGTCCGGGGAGAGCACCCGCTGTCCATCGCGCTCTTCCTGGCGACCTTCGGCGTTCCGGTGCTGCCGCTGCGGGCCGGGAAGGTGCCGTTCGGCAACTGCCGGGCCTGCGCCAGCAACGCGTGCGGCGGCCGGCCGAACATGAAGACCCCGGGCCCCTGCACCTGCCCGCTGCCCTGCCACGGCTGGGCCGCCGCTACCACCAACCCGGACGTCATCAACTCGCCGGAGTGGGCGCGGGCGTGGCGGGAGGCGGCAGCGGTGGCCTACCACCCCGGCGGCGCCGGGGTGACCGTCGTCGACCTCGACAACGAGGCCGCCGTCGCGTGGGCGTGCGAGACCCTGCCCGCCACCCGGACCGTACGCACCACCCGGGGCGAGCACTGGCTCTACCGGGGCGCCATGACCTCCGCGAACAACGTGCGGCCCGGCGTGGACATCAAATCGACCATGTCCTACGCCCGGTGGCTCGGCCCCGGCACCGGCGACATGACGGCCCTGCCGGACACGGTCCGCGCCCTGGTCGTGAAGCAGCCCGCGGCTGTCCGGCCGGTGGCCGTCACGGTGCCCGCGCCGGCCGGGGGCGGGACGTGCCCCCACCGCACCCCGACCTTCCTGGCCCGTGGCATCGCCATGGCCGAGCAGCGGATCGCCGAGGCCGCCGCCGCCGTGCACGCGACCGTGTTCGCGACGTTCCTCGCCGTGCTGGCCACGCACGGGCGGTGCGGGTGCCTGACCGAGGAGCACACCGCGCGCCTGTTCGCCGCCGCGCAGGCCAAGGGCGAATCCGCGCGGCACTGCGCCGACGCGTGGGCCAACGCCCTTCACCAGCTGGGGCTGTAGCCGTGTCCGAGGAGGAGAAGACCCCGGCGCGCGAGGTCATCGCCGACTACGCGCAGGCACACTTCCGGTACTTCCGCACCGCCGACGGCACCGTGTACGCGCAGCGCACGGGCCACCCGGTGGCCCGTCCGATCCGCTCCCAGGGCACGACCGGCAGCCACCGCCAGGAACTCATGGTCGGCCTGTACCGGGACGGGGTCGGCGTGTTCAACGGGTCCGCGATCAAGGAGGCGCTGGACTTGATCGAGGCGCTCGCCCTGTCCGAGGATGTGCAGCCCGTCCACATCCGCGTCGCCCCGGGCTTCGACGGCGCCACGTGGCTCGACCTGGGCCGCACCGACGGGAAGTCCGTGCGCATCCACCCCACCGGCTGGGACATCGCCGTCCCCGACCCGCGTGAGGTGTGCTGGCGGCGCACCCAGCTCACCGGCGAACTCCCGCTGCCGGTCAAGGACACCGATGGCAAGGGCATCGACCTGCTGCTGCGGCTGACGAACTTCGCCGACGCCACGACCGAGTGCCTGGCCCTCGCCTGGCTCATCGGCTGCCTCGGCCCGTCCGTGCCGGTCCCGGCGCCGTTCCTCACTGGTCCGCAGGGCGCGGGCAAGTCCACCGGCGGCCGGATGCTCGTGCGGATCATCGAGGGCATGAGCGGGGACCTGCGCCGGGCACCGAAGGACGAGGAGAACCTCGTTGCGGCAGTTGCGGCCGGGTGGGTCACCGCCCTGGACAACCTCTCCCACATGACCCCGGACCTGTCGGATGCCATGTGCTGCATCGTCACCGGTGCCGAGAGCGTCAAGCGCGCCCTGTTCACCGACGGGGACGTGCACCGCTCCGCCTACCGCCGGCCCCTGCTCCTGACCGGAATCGACGTCGGCGTCATTCGGCCCGACCTCGCCGAACGGCTCCTGCCGCTGCGGCTGGAGCGGCCCAGCGTCCGGCGCACCGAGGCGGAGCTGTGGGCGGAGTACGAGGAGGTGCTGCCCGTGGTCCTCGGGTCCCTGCTTGACCTCACGGTCAAGGTCCGCGCGGCCGAGGCGGAGACGCCCACCGATCTGCGGATGGCGGATTTCGCCCACCTGTGCGCGCAGCTCGACGCCGCGACCGGGTTCGGGGCGCTGGCCGCCTACCGGGCCAGCCTGGACGACCTGAACGACGACGTGATCGAGGGCGACCTGTTGGCGCAGACCGTCCTCAAGCACGCCGACACCATCGAGCCCGGCGGCGCGCAGCGCATGACCTCCACCGAGTGGCTGGCCTGCCTCGGCCGCCTCTACAGCGGCGACGAGCAGCGGCCCCTGCCCAAGGGCTGGCCGACCACCGGGAAGATCCTCTCCGACCGGCTCAAGCGCCTCCAGCCCACTCTCGCCGCGCGGGGTGTCCTCATCGACACCGGCCGCACGCGAGAAGGCCGCTACCTCGAAATGGCACGCACGGCCCGCCCGGCCACCACGCCCCCGCACGAACAGCTCCAGATGCCCTGACCGCCCGGAACAAGCAAGAAGAGCACCCGGCTGCCGGTGCTCTTCTTGCTGTTCGGCGAAGCCGCCAAAGGACGCGCCGCGCAGCGGCTCCTTCTTCACGCTCTGAGGCGCACGAACCACCACAGAAACCCCCCTCTTTTTCCTAAGTAGGAAACCGCTGCGTCACCTGCGTCACACGGCCCAAAAAACGGCCCCTGACCTGCACCGACACCCGTGACGCAGACGACGGCCGCTGCGTCATCCTGCGTCACCTGCGTCACGGGCTACGTCACGCGATGACGCAGCCCGTGACGCAGCGATGACGCAGCCCCGACCACTGCGTCACGCAAAGCCCCAGGTCAGAGACCCGCGTGACGCTGGTGACGCTGTGACGCAGAAATCCCCACCTAGGACAAGCACCGCGAAAAGCCCCTCGAACTCCCGGAGCCCGCTCCCCTTGCCAAGGAGTAGCTGCAGTGACCGTCACCGCCCCCGGGGGCCACCCCGACCACGACCCCACCCTCGTCGCTCTCACGGTCGAAGAGGCCGCCCGCCGACTCAGCATCGGCCGCACCACCATGTACGCCCTGATCCGCGATGGCGAGATCGAGACCATCCCTATCGGCCGGGCCCGGCGTGTGCCGGCCGAGGCGGTTGTCGAGTTCACCCGCAGTCGCATGCGGAAGCACACCACCACTCCCATTGCAGCCTGAGGAGGCAGCACCCTTGGCGACCCGTCAGCCGAACGGCGCATCCAGCATCTACCAGGACAAGGAAGGCAAGTGGCACGGCCGCGTGACCGTCGGCGTCAAGGACGACGGCACGCCGGACCGCCGGCACGTCCGGGGGAAGACCCGGGCGGAGGTGACCAAGAAGGTCCGGGAGCTGGAGAGGAAGCGGGACGACGGCAACGTCCCGAAGGCCGGCAAGAAGTGGACCGTCGCGACCTGGCTCACCCACTGGGTGGAGAACATCGCCGCGCTGCATGTCCGGCCGAACACCCTCGCCGGGTACCGGGTGGCGGTGAACGTCCACCTGATCCCCGGCGTCGGGGCCCACCGGCTGGAGAAGCTGGAGCCGGAGCACCTGGAGAGGCTCTACAAGAAGATGCAGGCCAACGGCAGCAAGCCCGCCACCGCCCATCAGGCGCACCGCACCATCCGGACGGCGCTCAACCAGGCGATCCGGCGCGGGCACCTCACCCGCAACGTGGCCTCGCTCGCGGTCGCGCCGAAGGTCGAGGAAGAAGAGGTGGAGCCGTACGAGGTGGAGGAGGTGCAGGCGCTCCTCCTGGAGGCGGGCAAGAATCGAAACAGCGGCCGGTGGGCCATCGCGCTGGCGCTCGGCCTGCGGCAGGGTGAAGCGCTCGGACTCCAGTGGAGGGACGTCGACCTGGAGGCGGGCACCCTGCGCGTTCGGCAGGCCCGGCAGCGACCGAAGTACGCGCACGGCTGCTCGGAGCCGTGCGGCCGGAAGCATGCCGGCCGGTGCCCGGAGCGGGTCCGGACCAACGCGGACGCCGCGCTCACGAAGTCGCGGGCGGGTAAGCGGCTGATTGGCCTGCCGGATCAGCTGGTGAAGCTACTCAAGCTTCACAAGGAGGAGCAGGACCGGGAGCGGCTGGCCGCCCGTCAGGAGTGGGTGGAAGGCGGGTGGGTCTTCGCCTCGGAGACCGGACACCCGCTCATCCCTCGAACGGACTGGGACCGATGGAAGGAACTGCTCGCCGCCGCCGGCATCCGGGACGGGCGCCTGCATGACGCTCGTCACACTGCTGGGACGATCCTGCTCCTGCTCGGCGTCCCCGAGCGGATTGTCATGGAGATCATGGGGTGGTCCAGCACCGCCATGACCCATCGGTACCAGCACGTGACGGCCCGGATCAGGCGCGACGTGGCGAAGCAGATCGGCGGCCTCATCTGGGAGGTGGCCAAGGGCTCCACCGACGACGAGCCGGGCGAGTCGGACGGCACGGAGAAGGCTGCCTGACAGGCGAACTGAGACCAAAACTGAGACCGGCATGACGAAGGCCCTCGTTAGAATTCTAACGAGGGCCTTCGTTCGTCCTGCTCATGGCGGTAGCGGTGGGATTCGAACCCACGGTGGAGTTGCCCCCACACACGCTTTCGAGGCGTGCTCCTTTGGCCGCTCGGACACGCTACCGAGAGGAACTCTACCGGAGGGGTGGCGCAGTCACGAAATCCGTATCGCCGCGGCGGTCGGGCGGGCCGTCAGCGGTGGGTGTCGAAGAAGGCGCGCAGCTGCTCGCCGCACTCGTCGGCGAGGACGCCCCAGACCACCTCGGGGCGGTGGTTGAGCCGGCGGTCGCGCATCACGTCGAAGAGCGATCCGGCCGCGCCGGCCTTCTCGTCGAGGGCGCCGTAGACCACCCGGTCGATCCGGGACAGCACGATGGCGCCGGCGCACATGGTGCACGGCTCCAGCGTGACGACCAGCGTGCAGCCGCTCAGCCGCCACTCTCCGGTCTTCTCCGCCGCCTGCCGGATCGCGACCACCTCGGCGTGCGCGGTCGGGTCGCCGACCGCCTCGCGCTCGTTGTGGCCGCGTCCGATCACCTCGCCGTCCGGGTCCAGGACGAGCGCCCCGACCGGTACGTCCCCGGTGGCCGGCGCCAGCGCGGCCTCGGCCATGGCGAGGCGCATCGGCGCCGTCCAGCGGTCGCGGACCGGGTCGGGGCGGACGGGGGCGGGCAGCGGGGGGACGTGCGGGACGGTCAGCGGGGTGGATGCGGGCTGCATGGCATCCAGTGTCGGGCATCCGGTGGTGGACACCGGCACGACCGACCCCGCTACCGGACGGCCTCCAGGACCTCGCCGCAGCCCAGGGCCTCGGCGATCTCCTCCAGGGCGTCGCCCGGCACCGCGCCCTCGCCGCTGAGCGCGAGCAGCTCGTCGGAGGCGAGGCCGAACTCGGTGAGCAGGTGGGCGTCGCCGAGCGGGCCGACCGGGACGCCGCCGCGGGCGTCGGCGTCCTCCTCCTCGTCCTGCTCCCCGGCCTCCTCGGCGTCGTCCAGCAGGTGGTCCAGGTCGCCGAACTCGCTCTCGCCGGCCTGGTCGACCAACTCGTCGGTGAGGACGGAGCCGTAGGAGCTGCGGGCGGCCGCGGCGCCGTCCGACACGAAGATCCGCGGGTCCTCCTCGCCGTCCACGCGGACGATGGCGAACCAGGCGTCCTCCTGTTCGATGAAGATCAGGACGCTGTCGTCGTCCTGGGCGGAGTCGCGGGCCAGATCGGTCAGATCGGCCAGGGTTTCGACGTCGTCGAGTTCCGTCTCGCTCACATCCCACCCGTCCTCGGTGCGAGCAAGCACTGCAGCGAAGTACGCCACCAGGGACACTCCCAAGATCATCGGTCTCGGCTGTCGGCGCGCACGGGCAACGCGGAAATCTGGCCGCCCCCGCGCCAGAGGCGGTCCGCTTGTTCGGACCGTCCCATCGGAATCGTGACAGAAAGCCCGCCCTTGCGGGGGGTGTTCGGCAGCGCGTCTTTGCAGGTCGTGTCGGAAGGACCGGGTGGCGGACGGCGGAATCGGGCCGGTGCGGTCCGAGGCCGGTCGAAATTTGCTCCGAACGCCCGTCGGGGTGGCGTTGGGCCGTTCCGGGCGCCGCCGGGGGGCGCCCGCCGGGCGCGCGTCAGGATCGTGCCAGGGCGGTGCGGGCCCTCCTCCGGGCCGCATCCGGGCTGCGGTGGGGCCCCTGCCCGATCCGTTCTCGGCCCGGGTCAGATCCGGAAGGTCCGCATCCGCATCGCTTCGCGCATCCGCCGCTCCTTGGTCCGCCGGGGCTGGACCCGCTCCCGCAGCTCGCGGGCCTCGGTGAGCTCGCGCAGGAAAACGGCCCGCCGCTTGCGGCGCTCCGCCTCGGTCTCCGGATGGTCGTACGGCGGGCCCGGGCTCCGGCCCGGCCCGTCGACGGGCTCGTCCATCGAGCCGTCCCCGGCGTTCGGGTTGCTCGTCATAAGACGTGACATTCCCAGAACGGCCCGGTTGATACCACAGGGGGCGCTTCCGTCCGGACATCCGCGGCGGGTCACGGCGTGTCACGGGGGCGTCACCCGGACCGGCGCCCGGGTGGGGCACGGCGAGTCGTACACCCGTCCAGGACCGGGCTAACCTCGATACATGCGTCTCCACGTCGTCGACCACCCCCTGGTCGCACACAAGCTCTCCACCCTGCGCGACGAGCGCACCGACTCGCCGACCTTCCGTCGCCTGACCGACGAACTGGTGACCCTCCTCGCCTACGAGGCCACCCGGGACGTCCGGACCGACGAGGTGGAGATCACCACCCCCGTGGCGGTCACGCTGGGTACCCGGCTCAGCTACCCGCGCCCGCTGGTGGTCCCGATCCTGCGGGCCGGCCTCGGCATGCTGGACGGGATGACCCGGCTGCTGCCGACCGCCGAGGTGGGCTTCCTCGGCATGGTCCGCAACGAGGAGACCCTGGAGGCCTCCACCTACGCCACCCGGATGCCGGACGACCTCTCCGGCCGCCAGGTCTACGTGCTCGACCCGATGCTGGCCACCGGCGGCACCCTGGTCGCCGCGATCCGGATGCTGATCGAGCGCGGCGCCACCGACGTCACCGCCGTGGTGCTGCTGGCCGCCCCCGAGGGCGTCGAGGTGATGGAGCGGGAGCTGGCGGGCCTGCCGGTCACCGTGGTCACCGCCGCCGTGGACGAGCGGCTCAACGAGAACGGCTACATCGTCCCCGGCCTCGGCGACGCGGGCGACCGCCTGTACGGCACGGCCGGCTGAGCCTCCCCGCCCGAACCACCGAACGAACACCGAGAGCCCCCGGCGGCCGGGGGCTCTCGGTGTTCGTGCCGGTTCAGCAGCTGCCGGTGGTGGTCGGGGTGGGGGAGGGCTTGGTGGCCAGGGCGAGGGCGGCGGCCGCCTGGGTCTCGTCCAGCAGGGCGTTGTAGCTGTCGCCGATCACGAAGTCCACGCTGGCGTCGGTGCGGGCGTCGGCGGTGACGGCGGCCCCGGCGATCTGCGAGCCGACCAGGGTGCCCGCGCCGGCGCCGGCCGGACCGGCGATCACCTGGGCGGTGCCGGGCACCTTCTTGTCCAGCTCGGCCGGGGCGTTGCCGACCTTGCCGATGACGAAGCCGCGCTTCTTGAACTCCTCGGCCGTCCGGCCGGCCAGGCCGGCCTTGGTGGTGGCGTTGTAGATGTTCACGGTGACGGCGGTGGGCTGCGGGACGGCGTGCGGGTCGCCCTGCGCGGCGGCGGGTGCGCCGGAGGCGGCCGGGGCGCCCGGGGTGGCCCCCGGCGTCGGGGCGGCCAGCGCCTTGCCGGACGGGGTGGCGCAGGCCTGCGCCGAGGTGTTCTTGTTCCTGCCGGTGAAGATGTCGTACAGCTGCACGCCGCCGAGACCGATCAGGGCCAGGGCGAGCAGGCCGGCGAGCGCGGCGATCACCTTGCGGCTCTTCTTCGGGGGCCGGCCCAACCGCGGGTAGGTGTTGCCGGTGACGCGGTACTGCTTCCCCTTGAGGCCTCGGGGAGTCAACATGCTCACGGTTTGTCTCCCCCTCGTGCCGGGGCGGGGTCGGGATGACGGATCGGCCGGGTGGGGACTTCCCCCGGTGCGGGCGGAATCCCCTGGTCGCGGCCGTAGTCAGCAGCCTAGTGCCGTACGGCGTCGAAGGTACTAAACGATCATCATCTGGCGTACCCCGGTACCCGAAAGGGGGTACCGGGGTACGAGCGGACCGCCCTCCGCCGGGTGGCTGGGGGCGGTCCGGAAGGCCCGTGGGGCCGACGGTCCCTGCGGCGAGGGTCCGTCACTCCATTTCGAGGACGCGGGCGTGCAGCACCTGGCGCTGCTGCAGCGCGGCCCGGACGGCCCGGTGCAGGCCGTCCTCCAGGTAGAGGTCGCCGTGCCACTTCACCACGTGGGCGAAGAGGTCCCCGTAGAACGTCGAATCCTCGGCCAGGAGGGTTTCGAGGTCGAGTTGACCCTTGGTGGTCACCAGCTGGTCGAGTCGCACCGGGCGCGGGGCGACGTCAGCCCACTGGCGGGTGCTCGTCCGGCCGTGATCCGGGTACGGCCGCCCATTGCCGATGCGCTTGAAGATCACACGGAAAGCCTACCGTTCGGACGGCGGATGGCGCAGCAGCCGCGGCGCCGCCACGCGCGCCGGTGTGAACTGCGGATGGACGAATGCGGCTGTTTGATGGGAAATGTCGCGAACATCGCCCGGTGCCGATCGGGTTCCGTGCCGATGCCGAAGCGTTCCGAAGCGTTCCGATCCGCTCAGGAGTGTGCACCGATGCCTTCCGACCCCACCCCGCCGGCCGTCCGGGAGATCGCCGACGGGTACGCCTTCACCGGTCCGGCGCTCGACCTCGGCGCGGTGCTGCTGGACGGCACCGCGTACCCGGACGCCCCGGTGCGCATCCCGCTGGGCGTGCTCAACCGGCACGGGCTGGTCGCCGGGGCCACCGGCACCGGCAAGACCAAGACCCTCCAGCTGATCGCCGAGCAGCTCTCCGGGCAGGGCGTGCCGGTGTTCCTGGCCGACATCAAGGGGGACGTCTCCGGCGTCGCCGCGCCCGGGACGCCGAGCGAGCGGACCGCCGCCCGGGCCGCCGAGGTGGGGCAGCGGTGGGCGCCGCAGGGCTGCCCGACCGAGTTCTACGCGCTCGGCGGGCTGGGCGCGGGCATCCCGATCCGGGCCACCGTCACCAGCTTCGGGCCGCTGCTGCTGTCCAAGGTGCTCGACCTGAACGAGACCCAGGAGTCCTCGCTCAGCCTGGTGTTCCACTACGCCGACGGCAAGGGCCTGGAGCTGTACGACCTCAAGGACCTCACCGCGGTGATCGCCTTCCTCGCCTCGCCCGAGGGCAAGGAGGAGCTGCGGACCATCGGCGGGCTCTCGGCGGCCACCGCCGGGGTGATCCTGCGCGCGCTGACCGTGCTGGAGAACGAGGGCGCCGGGGCGTTCTTCGGCGAGCCCGAGTTCGACACCGCCGAGCTGCTGCGCACCACGGCGGACGGGAAGGGGGTGGTCTCGGTGCTGGAGCTGCCCGCGGTGCAGGACCGGCCGCGGCTGTTCTCCACCTTCCTGATGTGGCTGCTCGCCGACCTCTACCAGGAGCTGCCCGAGGTGGGCGACCTGGACAGGCCCAAGCTGGTGTTCTTCTTCGACGAGGCCCACCTGCTGTTCAAGGGCGCCTCCAAGGCCTTCCTGGAGGCGATCACCCAGACCGTGCGGCTGATCCGCTCCAAGGGCGTCGGCATCTTCTTCGTGACCCAGACGCCGCGGGACGTCCCGTCCGACGTCCTGGCGCAGTTGGGCAACCGGGTGCAGCACGCGCTGCGCGCCTTCACCCCGGACGACGCCAAGGCGCTCAAGGCCACCGTCTCGACCTTCCCGCGCTCCTCGTACGACCTCGGCGCGGTGCTGACCTCGCTGGGCACCGGCGAGGCCGTGGTCACCGTCCTGTCCGAGAAGGGCGCGCCGACGCCGGTCGCGGCGACCAGGCTGCGGGCGCCGCAGTCGCTGATGGGGCCGATCGAGGCGACGGCCCTGCAGGCGGCGGTGGACGCCTCGCCGTTGACGGCGCGCTACCGGGACGCGGTCGACCGGGAGTCGGCGTACGAGAAGCTGGCGGCGCGGGCGCCCAGGCCGCAGGCGGCGCCGGTGGAGGCGCCGTCGGGGGAGGCCCCGGCCCCGGAGGAGCCGCGGGAGCCGGCGTCGCGGCGGGAGGAACCCAGGGGCGCGGGCGGGCTGCTCGGATCGCTGCTGAACAACCCGACGGTGAAGTCCTTCGCGCGCTCGGCCGGGCGGCAGCTCGGGCAGGAGATCTCGCGCAGCCTGTTCGGGACGTCCAAGCGGCGGCGCTGACCGGTCGGGGGCGGCCGGTTGGCTCGTCCGGTCGGGTCGGCGTCGGGCGGTCGGGTCGGTGCCGTCCGGTCGGGTCGGCGTCGGCCGGTCAGCCGGAGAGGGCGGCGCCGATCCGGTCCAGGGAGGACAGCCGCATCAGGCCGTAGTGGTAGAACTCCACCTCGGGGACGCCGAGTTCGCGCAGGGTGGCGATCTTGGCGGCGAGGTTCTCCGGGCCGTCGCAGTCGGCGGACATCGGGCGCAGGATCACCGCCATGGACCGCGGGTGGACGCCGTGCAGGGCGAAGGCGGCGATCTTCTCCCGGACGGCCGCCGGGGTCTTCGCGTAGCCGAGGGTCTCGATCTGGTCGGTGGCCCGCGCGAGGGCCGGGAGGTCGATGCCGGAGAGCCAGCCCGTGCCCGGGCCGCCGCCGTCCATGAAGCTCAGCCGCATGCCGTGCCGGCGGGCCTGCTCGGTGAGTTCGGCGGCGAGCGAGGTGACGGTGGCGGCGGAGGCGTCCACGTAGGCGGCGAAGGCGCCGTCGGCGAGGGCGCTCAGGTCGGCGGGCCCGGCGGCCGCGGACTCGTCGGCCAGCCGGCGGCGCAGCTCGGCGCGGACCGCTCCGGCCACCTCCTCGGCGGGGACGCCGGCGGCGGTGGCGGCGGCGCGGCAGTGCGGGCAGAAGCAGACCCCGAGCAGGGCCTCGGCGATCGGGCCCAGCTGCTCGAAGTAGCGCTCGTGGTGGTAGCCGTGGCGCAGGCCGTGGAAGTGCAGGGACTCGACGCGGATCGCGTCCACGCCGTACCGGGCCAGCTCGGCGACCAGGGTCAGCGCGTACTCCCGGACCTCCGGGTGCGCCGGGCAGAGCTCGGTGAGGTGGCGGTCGCCGAAGGCGTTGGCCGGGGCGCAGTCGGGGTGGAGGAAGCCGAGCCGGTCGTTGTGGCAGAAGACCGTCCAGGCGTGCAGCTTCAGGCCGCGGCGGCGGGCCTCCTCGGCGGCCTCGGCGAAGGGGTCGCGTTCGCCCAGCGCGGTGGACGGCACGGGGGCGAGGCGGCGGCCCGACCAGCGGGCCGGGTCGGGGCGGAAGTAGGCCGCGCCGGGCTCCAGGTAGCGGACCACCCGGTGGGGGTTGTGCGGGAAGACGTCGCGGGCCTGGTGGTAGACCGAGGCGAGGGTGACGCCGCCGACCCCGGCGCGGTCGGTGAGGTTGCCGAAGAAGGTGTCGGCGCCCTCGTCGAGCAGGTCGGTGGCGAAGGCGAGGACGGACGACTGCACGGTGCGGCTCCGGAGCTGGGCGGGTGAGCCGTCCACGCTAGCCGCAGGGGTGGGATTGGTCTATACCTGGTGGTCCGGGTGGGCTAGATGCCCAGGTCGTCCAGCTGCTTGAGCAGGGCGGAACCGGGGGTGTCGGCAGCGGGCGCCGGGGCCTGCCGCGCGGCCGGGCGGTTGCGGAGCAGGACGGCGGCGGCCAGTCCGCCGATCAGCCCGCCGAGGTGGCCCAGCCAGCTGACGCCCGGGGTGACCGGCAGCACCCCGATCAGGATGGTCGAGTAGACCACCGCGACGGCGACGCCGACCACCGCGTCCAGCACGTTGCGGTCCAGCACCCCGCGCAGCACCACGTAGCCGAGGTAGCCGTAGACCATGCCGCTCGCGCCGGCCGTCACGGTGTTCGGGCTCTCCAGCAGCCAGACCAGCAGCCCGCCGGAGACCAGGATCACCAGGCTGGCCAGCAGGAACTTCTTCATGCCGCGGTAGGCGGACAGGAAGCCGAGCACGAACAGCGGCCAGGAGTTGGCCTCGATGTGGCTCCAACTGAAGTGGAGGAAGGGCATGGTGAACATCTCGGGCAGGTCGCCGACCTGCTCCGTACGCAGGCCGAACTCCCGGGACAGCCCGTAGTCGTCCAGCCAGTTGGCCACCTGCACCGTCCAGATGACGGCCTGGATGCCGAGCATGGTGAGGAGCGCCCGACGGGAATCGGCGAACAGCTGGGCGAATTTGGCGGCCATGCCGTCGACTCTAGGGGCGCCGGGACGGCGCGTGCACCCCATTACAGTGACTCGTGTCAGTCCGACCGTGAGAGGTGACCACCCCATGAGTGTTCGTCCGCCGCTGCCGTACGAGTTCCTTCCGCAGGTACCGTCCTTCCCGCTGAGCAGCCAGGACATCACCGAAGGCGGCACGCTGGGCCAGGAGTTCATCCACGCCGGCGGCAACCTCTCGCCGCAGCTGGCCTGGTCGGGCCTGCCGGAGGGCACCCGGGGCATCGCGGTCACCTGCTACGACCCGGACGCGCCGACCGGCTCCGGCTGGTGGCACTGGCTCGCCCTGAACCTGCCCGCCGACACCACCGAACTGCCGCGCGGTGCCGGCTCCTCGGACGCCACGCTGCCCGGCGAGGCCTCCTTCCACGGCCGCACCGACTTCCCGGGCAACCGGTACGACGGTGCCGCCCCGCCGCCCGGCGCCCCGCACCGCTACGTCTTCGCGGTGCACGCGCTGGACGTGGAGAAGCTGGACGTCACCGCCGACACCCCGGCGGCCCAGGTGGGCTTCAACCTGACCTTCCACACCCTGGGCCGGGCGCTGCTGACCGCCGAGTACGGGGTCTGAGGGCCGTGGCGGCATCCGATCGTCCGGTCGAGGTCTGGCGGCTGCCCGAGGAGGACGTCCGGGCCGGCCGCCGGGCCGTGACCTGGACGGTCGGGCCGCAGGGGGAGCTGGCCGTCCTGCTGGTGCCGGAGCGGTACCTGGCGCCGGCCGGTTCGTGGCCGTCCGCCCGGCTGCCGTTCGACGGCGAGGTGGTGGTGCGCGGCCCGCAGGGCGAGTGGCGGGTGCCGGTCACCGGGGCCGGGGTCCCGCCGGACCTGCTGGCCCTGCTGCCGGGCGGGCGGGTGCTGATCGCCGGTGCGCGGGCCGACCGGACGGCGGACGGCTGGGAGCGCAACGGCCAGGTGTTCGGGCCGGACGGCGGGCTCGCCCGGGAGCTGCAACTCGGCGACGACGTCCAGGCGTTGATCACCGACCGGGACGGCCGGATCTGGCTGGCCTTCGGGGACGAGGGCAACTACGGCGAGAACCCGCTCGCCCAGCGCGGCCTGCTCGGGCTGGACACCGCCGGGCGGACCGTCTGGCAGCCGGACTTCAAGGCGCTGGGCGACCACCCGCTGGAGGGCCTCGCCGCCGCCACCGAGGGGCGGCGGGCCTGGCTGGCCTGGTACGGGGACAGGAGCCACCTCACCGGGATCGACCCCGCCGAGGACGAGCCGGTGGTCATGCGGCTGCCGGCCCGGCAGCCGATCGGCTTCGCGATCGCCGGGGACCGGGCCGTGTTCCTCCAGCCCGGCGGCGAGCTGATCCGGTGCGAGCGGGAGAGCCGGAAGGGCTGGCGGGAGGTGCGCCGCGAGCGGGTGGGCGTCCTCGGGGAGCTCGACCGGTACCGCGCGTACGGCCGGGACGGCGCGCTCTGGTTCCGGTCCGGCAACGGCTGGTTCCGGGTGGCGGCGTAGTCTCCTCGGCGGCTTCAGGCCTGGTCGTCGTTTCCTCGGCGGCTTCAGGCCTGGCCGTCGGGCCCCGCCGCGTGCCGGGCGCGGTCGGCGAGCCTGCGCAGGCGGTCGCGCAGCTCCGGCGGCTCGTGCACCTCGAAGGCGCAGTCCAGCGACAGCAGCCGCATCGCCGTCCACTCCAGCGAGTCCGAGCGGGAGCGGAGCCGGCAGCTCCGGCCGTCGATCGGCTCGACCTCGCAGTCGCCGTGCCGCAGGCTGTGGCGGACCCGCTCGGCCGGGGCGTGCACGGTGGCGACCACGGTGCCGCTCGGGGACGGGCGGCGCAGCTTGCCCGCCACGTACGCGGCGGCGTCCTCGGCGGGGAGCTGGCGCGGGGTGAAGCGGACGCCGGTGGCGGCCGGGTCGGTCAGCCGGTCGACCCGGAACAGCCGCCAGTCCGCGCGGTCCAGGTCGTAGCCGACCAGGTACCAGCGCCGGCCGACCGAGACCAGCCGCTCGGGCTCGACCTGCCGCCTGGTCTCGGCGCCGTCGAACGCCCGGTAGCCGAAGCGCAGCCGCTCCCGGGCGGTGACGGCGCGGGCGAGCACGGTGAGGTCCTCCGGGTCGACGGTCGGCCCGTCCCCGGTGAGCAGCGGCACGGTCGCGGAGTTGAGCGTCCCGACCCGGTGCCGCAGCCGGCCCGGCAGCACCTGGAGCAGCTTGCCGAGCGCCCGTACCGAGGCCTCCTCGATGCCGACCACGGCGTGCCCGGCGGCCGCGCGGAGCCCGACCGCGATGGCCACCGCCTCCTCGTCGTCCAGCAGCAGCGGGGGCATCGCGGTGCCCGCGACCAGCCGGTAGCCGCCGACCGCGCCCATGCTGGCCCGCACCGGGTAGCCGAGCTCGCGCAGCCGGTCGATGTCGCGCCGGATGGTGCGGGGGCTGACGCCGAGCCGCTCGGCCAGCTCGCTGCCGGGCCACTCGCGCGGGGTCTGCAGCAGGGACAGCAGGTTCAGCAGCCGGGCCGGGGTGTCGCTCATGCATTCCAGAATGCCGGACCAACTGGGACAGCTTCTGACCTACATGGCCGTTACCGTCGTCGACGTGAAGAAGAGAGTCGACGTGCAGAAGAAAGAGGACCGCGGAACGAGCGCCGCGGGGGCGGACCGGCGGCGGTGGATCGCGCTGACGATCGTGATGGTCGCCTCCTTCATGGACCTGGTGGACGTGACCATCGTCAACATCGCCATCCCGAGCATCCAGCAGGACACCGGTGCCTCCTTCAGCACCCTCCAGTGGGTCACCGGCGGCTACGCGCTGGCCTTCGCGATCGGGCTGATCACCGGCGGCCGGCTGGGCGACATCCACGGCCGCAAGCGGGTGTTCCTGATCGGGATCGGCGGCTTCACGCTGGCCTCGGCGCTGTGCGGGCTGGCGTCCGGCCCGGAGATGCTGGTCGCGACCCGGCTGCTCCAGGGCGGGACGGCGGCGCTGATGGTGCCGCAGGTGCTGTCGATCATCCACGCGACCTTCCCGGCGGAGGAGCGCGGCAAGGTGTTCGGCCTGTTCGGCGCGGTGGTCGGGCTGGGGGCGGTCTCCGGTCCGATGATCGGCGCGCTGCTCACCGAGTGGGACCTGTTCGGGCTGGCCTGGCGGCCGATCTTCCTGATCAACCTGCCGGTCGGCATAGCCGGGCTGCTGCTCGGCCGCCGCTTCATCGACGAGTCGAAGGCCGACCAGGCGCTGAAGCTGGACCTGGTGGGCGTGGCGCTGGCCAGCCTCGGCCTGCTGATGCTGATCTACCCGCTGACGCACGGCCGCGAGGCCGGCTGGCCGCTGTGGGGCTACCTGTCGATGGCCGGCAGCCTGCCGGTGTTCGCGCTGTTCGTGGCGTACGAGCGGGTCAAGACGCGGCGGGACGGCTCGCCGCTGGTGGAGCTGGCGCTGTTCCGGGTGAAGTCCTTCGCGGCCGGGATCTGCGTGCAGTTGGCCTTCGGGGTGGCGCTCGGCATCTACTTCCTGGTCTGGACCCTCTACATGCAGGTGGGGCTGGGCTGGAGCCCGCTCAAGGCCGGCGCGACCGGCATCCCGTTCTCGATCGCGGTCTCCACGGCGGCCGGGCTGTCGGTGCAGAAGCTGGTGCCGCGGTTCGGGCGGAAGGTGCTGCAGACCGGTGCGCTGGTGATGGGGGCGGGCGTGCTCGTCTACATCTGGGAGGCGGACCGGTACGGGACGGCGATCACGGCCTGGCAGATGGCGCTGCCGCTGGTGGTGATGGGCCTCGGGATGGGGCTGATCGTCGCGCCGATCACCGACGCGGTGCTGGCGGAGGTGCCGCGCGAGCACGCCGGTTCGGCGTCCGGGCTGATCAACACCGTGCAGCAGGTCGGCAACGCGCTCGGGCTCGGCCTGGTGTCGGTGGCCTTCTTCGGGGCGATGGACGACGTGGTCGCGCCGGAGGCGGTCGGGGCGGCGTTCGGCGGGGCCTTCGTGCACGCGCTGTGGTGGGTCGCCGGGGTGCTGCTCGCGGTGTTCCTGCTGATGTTCGCGCTGCCGCGGCGGCGCGCGGCGGCCGGGCCGGTGGCCGGCTCCACCGCGGAGGAGCGGGAGTCCGTCCTGGCCTGACGGAGCGCTCCCCTTTGCGGGCCCCGGTCGCGCGGCGCGGCCGGGGCCCGCGGCGCACACTGGGACGGTGGACCGTACGGCGGTGGACTCCTCGGTGCTGCGCTCGGTCGGCTACGACCCGGCGGTGCGGCTCCTGGAGCTGGAGTTCACCGGCGGGCGGGTGTACGTCTACGCGGGCGTCCCCGCGCGGGTGCACCGGGAGCTGCTGGCGGCGGAGAGCCACGGGCGGTACTTCGTCCGGCGGATCCGCGGGCGGTACCCCTACCGGCGGTCGGGGACCAGCCGGTAGCTGCTGCCGTCCTTGGGGCGGGCGAGGTGGCCCGCCTCGACGAGGTAGCGGCGCAGGGCGGGGGCGTCCTCGTGGACGGTGCGCAGGGCGGCGTTGACCTCGGCCTCGGTGTAGTCGCGGCCGGGCTCGAAGAGCGTGCCGGCGAGGTGGGTCAGCAGCTGCTCCCGGCGGGCTGCCTTGCGGGGGACGGCGATCAGCCGCCCGTCGGGGGCGAAGAGGGCGGACACGTCCGGTCGGGCCGGGCTGGTTGCGGTCATGCCGGGAGCGTCGCCCGGCGGGGCGGGGCGGGGCAAGCGGTTTTCGGGGCGCGGGCCGAACCGGCTCCCGGAGCCGGCCGGCAGGCTTTCGGGCCGGGCAGCCGGTCGTCAGCGCGCACCGGTCGGGGCGGGGGCGGCGGTGCTCCGGGTGGTGGTGCGCGGCTTGGCGGCGGCCTTGGCCTCCTTCGCGGCGCGCTTCACCTCCTGCTTGAACTCCCGTACCAGGGTGAGGGATTCGGGCCCGGTGATGTCGGCCACCGAGCGGTGCGCGCCCTCCTCGCCGTACACCCCGGCGGCCTCGCGCCAGCCCTCGGGCCGTACCCCGTACTGCTTGCCGAGCAGGGCCAGGAAGATCTGCGACTTCTGCTTGCCGAAGCCGGGCAGGGCGTTGAGCCGGCTGAGCAGCTCCTTGCCGGTGCGGACGTTCTTCCAGAGCGCGGCGGCGTCGCCGTCGTACTGCGCGACGAGGAACTGGCAGAGCTGCTGCACCCGTTTGGCCATCGCGGCCGGGTAGCGGTGGACGGCGGGCTTCGCGGAGAGGAGCGCGACGAACTCCTCCGGGTTGTAGGTGGCGATCTCGTGGGCGTCCAGGTCGTCGTGGCCGAGGCGCTGGGCGATGGTCAGCGGGCCGGTGAACGCCCACTCCATCGGGACCTGCTGGTCCAGCAGCATGCCGACGAGCGCGGCGAGCGCACTGCGTCCGAGCAGCTCGTCGGCCTCGGGCTGCTGTGCGAGCCGAACGGTGACGTTCATGGGCTTGCCCTCCTCGGAGTTGACGTCGGGTCGGCGCCCAGTCTGGTGGACGCGGCGTTGGCGTACGCGGTCAACACGCCCGTAGCCGGGGAAGTCTTGTCTGTTCCAGGCCTTGGCAGCGCTGCTTTGTTCGTTGGCGGAGCGGTTTCCGGGCGGTTTCCGGGCGTGGCGGCGGGGTGGGGCGGACAATTTTTTGCCCGCCCCTGTCACATCCGTCGGGTGCCCCGGGTCAGGGGAGTGTCGAACCGAACAGCCGTCGAATGGGGAGCCCTCCAATGTCCGTCGCCCACACCGTCGTCACCGTCCTCGGCGCCCTCATGGTCGGCTTCTCGGCCTACTCCGTCTTCGCCGGCGCCGAGTACGTCGTGAAGCCGCTCGCCGACTACGGCGTCCCGCGCGCCTGGTGGACCTGGCTCGGCGTCGCCAAGGCGGCCGGCGCCCTCGGCCTGCTGGCCGGCCTCGCCGTCCCGGCCGTCGGCTACGCGGCCGCGGTCGGCGTGATCCTCTACTTCCTCGGCGCGGTCGTCACCGTCCTCCGCGCCCGCGCCTACGCCCACGTCCCCTTCCCCCTCCTCTACCTGGCCCCCGCCGCCGCCTCCCTCACCCTCGGCCTCGCGGCCTGAACCGCTGCCTCGCGGCGTCCGCCGCTTCCGCCGCTTCCGCCGGGCGGGCCGATGACGGCCCCGCCCGGCGGATCGGCGTGCGCGTGGGGGTGTGCGGGGGGTGGGTGGGCGCTCGGCCGGGTGGATGGATTTGTGTGGGGGTGGCGAGTCGTTTCATATGACTATTTCTGTTGTGTCGGTGCGGTGAGCTGACGGCGGGTCATCCTTGGTCCACTTCGACGCGTCCAGAAAGGCCTGCCCGCCGTGACCCAGCCGTTCGAACTGCCGTCCTTCTACGTGCCGCACCCGGCGCGCCTCAACCCGCACCTGGACGAGGCGCGGTCCCATTCCACCGACTGGGCCCGGGAGATGGGGATGCTGGAAGGGTCCGGGATCTGGGACCAGGCCGACCTGGAGGCCCACGACTACGGCCTGCTCTGCGCGTACACCCACCCCGACGCCTCCGCCGAGGCGCTGTCGCTGGTCACCGACTGGTACGTGTGGGTCTTCTTCTTCGACGACCACTTCCTCGACATGTACAAGCGCAGCAACGACCGTGAGGCGGGCAAGGCCCACCTCGACCGGCTGCCGCTGTTCATGCCGGCCGATCCGGCCGCCGAGCTGCCCGAGCCGGAGAACCCGGTCGAGGCGGGCCTGGCCGACCTGTGGCGGCGCACCGTGCCGGTGATGGGCGAGGACTGGCGGATCCGGTTCGCCGAGAGCACCCGGAACCTGCTCAACGAGTCGCTGTGGGAGCTCGCCAACATCAACGAGGGCCGGGTGGCCAACCCGGTGGAGTACATCGAGATGCGCCGCAAGGTCGGCGGCGCGCCCTGGTCAGCGCAGCTGGTCGAGTACGCGGCCGGGGCCGAGGTGCCCGGGGAGGTGTCGGGTTCGCGGGCGCTGCGGGTGCTGATGGACGCCTTCTCCGACGGGGTGCACCTGCGCAACGACATCTTCTCGTACCAGCGGGAGGTGGAGGACGAGGGTGAGCTGAGCAACGGCATCCTGGTGCTGGAGCGGTTCCTGGAGTGCTCCACCCAGGAGGCCGCCGAGGCGGTCAACGACCTGCTCACCTCGCGGCTCCAGCAGTTCGAGAACACCGTGTTCACCGAACTGCCGGTGCTCTTCGCGGAGACCGGGCTCGACCCGGCGGGCCGTGCCCGGGTGATGGCGTACGTCAAGGGCCTCCAGGACTGGCAGTCCGGCGGGCACGAGTGGCACCTGCGGTCCAGCCGGTACATGAACGGCGGTGGGGCGGCGGCGGGTTCGGGCGGTGTGGCGCCCGGCTCGGGGGGTGCGCCGGCCGGGCTGCCGGGGTTGCCGGGGCTGCCGGGCGGGTCCGGGGGCGGCAACTGGTGGGACCAGTACGCGATCGGCGGCATCGGCACCGCGGCGCTGGACATCCTGCGCAGCACGGCCGCGGGGGCGTCGGGGGCGTCGGGGTCCTCGGAGGCCCCGAGAGCGTCGGCGACTTCGGCGACTTCGGCGGCGCGGGGCCCGGCCGAGCGGCGGGCGCGGTCGTACAGCCACGTGCCGTACGAGGCCGTCGGGCCGTCCCGGCTGCCGGAGTTCGAGCTGCCGTTCGACCTCCGGCTGAGTCCGCACCTGGACGGCGCCCGGGAGCGCGTGATCGAGTGGGCCGATCGGATGGGCCTGCTGGCGCCGGAGCCGGGCGTCCCCGCCTCCGGCATCTGGGACGCCGAGACGATGCGCGACTACGACCTCCCGCTCTGCGCGGCCGGCCTCCACCCGGACGCCACGGCGGACCAACTCGACATCGCCTCGGCCTGGTTGGCCTGGGGCACCTGGGCCGACGACTACTACCCCCGGGCCTTCGGGCACACCCGCGACCTGGCCGGCGCCAAGGCCGCCAACGCGCGGCTGTCGCTGTTCATGCCGGTGGACGGCACCCCCGCGGCGGAGCCCGTCAACGCGCTGGAGCGCGGCCTCGCCGACATCTGGGAGCGCACCGCCGGCCCGATGACCGTCGAGGCCAGGGGCCGGTTCCGGGTGGCGGTCGAGGCCATGCTGGACAGCTGGATCTGGGAGCTGGCCAACCAGATCCAGAACCGGATCCCGGACCCGGTGGACTACCTGGAGATGCGCCGTTCCACCTTCGGCTCCGAGCTCACCACGAGCCTCTCCCGGCTCGGCCACGGGCGGACCGTCCCGCAGGAGGTGTACGACCACGGCTCGCTGCGCGCGCTGGAGAACTCCGCGATGGACTACGCGTGCATGATGAACGACCTCTTCTCGTACCAGAAGGAGATCGAGTACGAGGGCGAACTGCACAACGCCGTCCTGGTGGTGCAGTCCTTCTTCAACTGCGACTACGCGGCGGCGGTCCGGATCGTCGACGACCTGATGCACGCGCGACTGGACCAGTTCCAGCACGTCGCGCAGAAGGAACTCCCGGTCATGTACGAGGACTTCGGGCTGGAGCAGGCGGCCCCGGAAACCGCGCAGCGGCACTACACCCCGAGCGTCTCCGCCGCCAGGGCGGTGCCCCGCACCCGGGCCGCGATCTTGGCGAAGGCGGTCTCGCGCGAGGTCGAGGCGTCGTCGGCGAACGGCGAGAATCCGCAGTCGTCGGTGGTGCCGAGCTGCTCGACCGGGATGTACCGGGCCGCGGCCAGTACGCGGTCGCGCACCTCCTCCGCCGTCTCCACCCTGGGGTCGATCGGGTCGGTCACCCCGACGAACACCCGGGCCCCGGGACGCAGTTGGTCCGCGATGATGGCGAGGACGCCCTCGGGGTCGGCCTCGCTCGCCAGCTGCACGTAGAAGTTGCCGACGTTGAGCCGGAACAGATCCGGCAGCAGCGCGGCGTAGTCGACGTCCAGGCTGTGGGTGGAGTCCTGGTCCCCGCCCGGACAGGTGTGCACGCCGAGGCGGGCCCGCTCCTCCTCGGTGAACCGGTCGAGCACCTGGTTGTTCAGGGCCACGAAGTCGCGCAGCAGGCCGCCGGACGGGTCCAGCTTGAGCGACAACCGCCCCTCGGTGAAGTCGAGTTGGACGACGTGGGCGCCCGCGTCCAGGCAGCCGCGGATGTCGGCTTCGGCCTCGTCGGCCAGGTCCCGCAGGAACTCCTCGCGCGAGTACCCGTCGATGCCGTCGGCCGGGTAGAGCAGGCTGAGCGCCGAGGGCGCGATGACGGCCTGCTTGACCGGCTGCGAGGTGTGGCGGCGAGCGTCGCGCAGATAGGTCTCGGCACGGACCTGGTACCGGAAGGGACCGGCGGTCAGCCGCGGCA
Organism: Kitasatospora sp. NPDC004799; assembly: GCF_040609095.1. NCBI lineage: Bacteria > Bacillati > Actinomycetota > Actinomycetes > Kitasatosporales > Streptomycetaceae > Kitasatospora > Kitasatospora sp. NPDC004799. The sequence continues at coordinate 2,553 of NZ_JBEXJK010000003.1, read as the reverse complement.
GCTGCCGGGTGTGCCCGTCGGCGAAGGGGATGACGGCGCCGTCCCCGGCGAGGGCGGCCAGCCCGGCGAGCGGGTAGGTGACGAAGCTCGGCTTGGCCTGCTCGCCGTCCACCAGGACGGGGCAGCCCAGTTCCGCCAGCTTGGCCAGGGTTTCGGCGGTGGCCTCGTCCTGCAGCTTCTTCAGGTCCGCGTCGGACAGCCGCCCCTCGGCGTGCTCGGCCAGGGCGTTCAGCAGGGTGCTCGGCCGCGGGATGCTGCCGATGGGCTCCGTGTGAATGGTCATGACTGGACGTTAGAAAGGTTGGTACCACGAGCACAACGGGCGCACGGCGCACTCCACCCGTCCGTTCGCGCCTCGCGCGCCCCCACGCTCCCGTTCGCGCCCCCCAGAACTCGCGCCCCCATGAAGCACAGCACTGGAGCGGCTACCCCTCCACCCACTCCCGCAGCCGGGCGAAGTCCTCGGCCAGCAGGCCGATCCGGGGGTTGACGTGCAGGGCGAGCGCCCGGCCGGGGTGGTGGGCGGCGATCCACTCCTGGTCCTGCGGGCCGAGCTCGTCGTCCACCCAGACGAACGGGCGCCCGGCGGCCCAGGCGACCACGTCCCTGGTCTTCCAGTGCAGCCCGTCCGGGTCCTGCCCGAACAGGTCGGACCACCGGATGAACGGCAGTTCGGGCAGGCCGATGTTCGGCCCTATGTGGGTGTTCGCCTCGCCCATCCAGCCGGTGGCCCACACCAGTTCGTACGGCAGCGCCAACAGTTCCTCGCCGTGCGACGGGTTCAGCCAGACCCGCAGCGGCTTGACCCGGACGGCGGGCGGCTTGGCGTGCCTGGCGCGCGTCGCCTGCCGGGCCTGGACCGCCGCCAGGTGCTCCTGCTTCGCCACCCACCAGGCGGGGCGCAGCCGGTGGGTGGCGTAGCCCTCGGGCCGCCGCTTCGGCGCGGCGAAGGGGTTGAGCGGGCCGTCCACGTCGAGGAGGAGCAGGGGCTGCTGGATCATACCAGGAATTCTCGGTCCGATGCGGGCCCCGGACCAATGAATTGCGGGTCACGATCGGGTCCCGCCCCAGGTGTCGCGGGTCTTCCCCCAAGTGTCACCAGCATTCCCCCAGGTGTCACCGGCGCACCCACCGGCGTCACGGGCGCTCCCACAGGTTGCGGGCGGCGAGCAGCGGGAGCACGCCCTCGCCGAACCAGTACGCCTCCTCCAGGTGCGGCATCCCGCTCAGCACGAACTCGTCGACGCCCAGCCCGTGGTACTCGCAGATCAGGTCCGCGACCTCCCGGTGGCTGCCCACCAGCGCCGTCCCGGCGCCGCCGCGCAGCAGCCCGATGCCGGCCCACAGGCCCGGGTACACCTCCAGCCGCCGCGTCGAGCCGCCGTGCAGCGCGAGCATCCGCCGCTGGCCCTCCGACTCGCTCTCGGCGAGCGCCCGCTGGGTCTCCCGGACCCGGCGCGGGTCCATCGCGGCGAGCAGCCGCTCGGTCTCCGCCCAGGCCTGCGCGGCGGTGTCCCGGGTGATCACGTGCAGCCGGATGCCGAACCGGACGGTCCGGCCCCGGGCGGCGGCCAGCTCGCGGATCCAGCGGATCTTCTCCCCGACCTGCGCGGGCGGTTCGCCCCAGGTCAGGTAGACGTCGGCGTAGTGGGCCGCGACGTCGCCGGCCGCCGGGGAGGACCCGCCGAAGTACACCGCGGGCACCGGGTCCGGCAGCCGGTTCAGCCGGGCCCCCTCGACCCGCAGGTGCGGCCCGTGGTGGTCGACCGTCTCCCCCGCCCAGAGCCGCCGGGTGACGTCCAGGAACTCCCCGGTCCGCGCGTAGCGGGCGTCCTTGTCCAGGAAGTCCCCGTACGCGCGCTGCTCGGCGGACTCCCCGCCGGTCACCACGTTGAGCAACAGCCGCCCGCCGGACTGCCGTTGGTAGGTCGCGGCCATCTGCGCGGCCAGCGTCGGGCTGATCTGCCCGGGCCGGAACGCCACCAGGTACTTCAGCCGCTCGGTCACCTGGGTGAGCATCGCGGTGGTCAGCCAGGCGTCCTCGCACCAGGCCCCGGTCGGCGTCAGCACCCCCTCGAAGCCCAACTGCTCGGCGCTGCGGGCGATCTGGCCCAGGTAGCCGATGCTCGGCGGCCGGTCCGACCCGGCGGTGCCGGGCGTGGAGCCGTGCCCGCCGCCGACGATCAGCCGGCTGTCGCCGTTGGTGGGGAGGAACCAGTGGAAGGTGAGAGCCATGGACGGACACACTCCTGGGGGCGGGACTGCCTGCGGTCGGTTGACGTCATCCACCGACCGCGACACCCCGCCGCCCACACCCGCCCGAGGTCCACGTGCAGTCGGCGCACGAGGAGGGGCAGGCCCGGAGCGGTCATGGCCCGATTCTCCGGGACGCCCGGCCCGCCGATCAAGACCCGGCCCCACTCCGATCGGGCCCGACCCCACACCGATCGGAATCCAGTCCGTTCAGGACTCGGCCCGATCGGGCCCACACCGATCGGGCCCGGGCGGGGGGGGCGCCCGCCCGCCCCGCCCGCCCCCCGCGCCCCGGGGGGC